>JBDNGR010000085.1:0-1064 GCA_041689165.1 Coxiellaceae bacterium | reverse complement strand
TGCTGTTTATCGCCCACAGCTAATTTATGCGCATTATTTGAGCCAAAAACAACATCGATCGGGTCTGAGTTCAGAACGAAATTAGCGACATTTTCCTGCCTTTGAGGAGATAATCCTTGATTTTACAAAACCAGACGATCTTTTTTTGAACACCAATTTTTCCTGGGTTTAAGTAATGTGACTCGTCTATTTCAACGACTCATGTTAGATCTAACTGGCTTCGAAAGGTTTAATCCATCTATGGCGTAATATTATACAGTTCAACGCAAAGACGCCAAGAGCCAATATTTTACTTGCAAAAAAAAACTTAAATCGAGCTACAGCCCTTACCAGTAAAGGGCTGTGTGGGTTTTGTCCGGTACAGGACAATCACTCTTCAATAGGTGGCTTTTTAAGAAGTTTCCTATCTACATACATCCACTGACTTAACGCCATTCTAATAATTGCAGGTTTAATATGTACATCCAACATTTTTCTACTACTTTTTATATTAAGCTCTAAATCAACTAATTTATCTATAAGATGGATGTTAATGTTCGCTTGCACCGGATTAACTCCAATATTTTTCATCATCGCCCCAAGCTTTATTTGAGTGAGAAGATTAATCAATACATAGTCATCTGAAGAATTACTCCAATTTATATCATCTACAGACGTGCTCTTAAAAAAATGCTCTACCGCTTCATTCACTAATTGTGATTGCTTCCCTCGCCCTTCATACTCTTTTTTCGCTTTGTCTTGAATTGATGTCCACAATTTTTCAGGAACCCGTATCGTAATTTTCTTTTGCTTTATCGATACCGATTCCTTTTCTTTAGGCCTTTCTAAAAACATTACTTCTCCTCACTACTTGTTGCCAACAAAAATTCTTGTAATGCTTTAAGAAGATTTATCATGTCATCAACTGATGTTACTTCAGAAATTGTTGCATACGTTCCAAGCTCAGGTATACACTGCAATAGCTTAGCACCTGCTTTAACACAATTTTCAGTTGATTTTATTTGCATTGACGCAACAGACCTTTTTCTACCATCCTTACCTCTAATAATTATTGTTTGATTTTT
>JBDNGR010000084.1:0-3546 GCA_041689165.1 Coxiellaceae bacterium | reverse complement strand
TGCGAGCAGTAGCCCGATGAGGATTGAGCAAAAGCGAAGGAATAGCTGGGCTCTTTCGAGCTTTTGTGATTGAGGAAGCGGGCTAATGCGATGTCAAGATGAAGCTTACAACTCGCATCTTGAGCTACGATGGGTATATACTATTGGAGCTAATCAAGATTACTTACCCATAAGGAGAGCACGATGCCAAAGCCAGATTTTAATGAATTGAGTAAAAAGCTGAATATTCAAGGCTTGATCGATAATGTTAAATCCATGATTAACCCTGAGGGTAATACTCCTAAGCCAGCTGCCGGGGATGAGATGGGCGAGAAAATGGCGAATATTAGTATGAGTCTGCAAGACTGTATCAAGGCCTTGAGCGAGCAGGCGAAAAGCTTGAATACTATCAACCAAGGCATTAATGATTTGTTCAAAGATTTAGAGGCTATTCGTGCGCAGGCAGCCAAATCTGAAACTTCTGGTAAAGAAGAGAAAGTTGCAGAAGCCGTAGCGACTGATGAAGGTATGCCTCAAGCTCCAAAGGCGGCGAAGAAGGGTGAATAGCAGAGCTTGGGCTCATAATCCTAAAAACGGCAGTTGTAATCTACTGCGAAGCTTTTTATTAACAACGAATCTTTCTACAAAGTCCTGGGGGCGGGTCCCGTGCGTAAATTAGGTGCCCGCCCTGTCTAAGATAACAGCGCTACACAGTCGAGCCTCTTTAGTAAATATGCTATCCTTGCCCTCCTAATTAACCACATCCAGCCTACTAATGAGTCTTATTAAGTTACGTAATGCCGTACTGCGCTATGGCGAATTCCCATTGTTTGATG
This sequence comes from Coxiellaceae bacterium, assembly GCA_041689165.1. Lineage (GTDB taxonomy): Bacteria > Pseudomonadota > Gammaproteobacteria > Coxiellales > Coxiellaceae > CAIQCE01. Next base: position 2,731 of record JBDNGR010000084.1, on the reverse strand, counting down.
CACTCAACTTCCAAATCGAGAGGGGTGAGCGTGTTTGTTTAATTGGCCGTAATGGTGCTGGCAAATCGACTCTATTAAAGCTTTTGCTGAGTGAGGTCATGCTAGACGAGGGTGAGCTCGAAAAGCAGGCAGGGCTAAAGATTGCGCGTTTGGTGCAGGACGTGCCTGAGTCACTGAGCGGCACTGTGTTTGAGGTGGTGAGTGAGGGACTGGGTGAGAATGGTTTGTTGCTAAGTCGCTATCAGAACCTCAATGAACAACTAGCGCACACGGTGAATGACAAATTGCTCTTAGAGCTTGAGAAACTACAGCATCAGATTGAGCAGCAGAATGCTTGGGACTTGGGTCGCCAAGTTGAACAAGTGATTTCTTTGACAGAATTGCCTAGCGATAAGCAAGTTTCTGAGTTATCAGGCGGACTTAAGCGGCGCGTGTTACTAGCGCAGGCCTTGGTGGCAGATCCGGATCTATTGCTGCTGGATGAGCCTACTAACCATTTAGACATTGATTCAATTAGCTGGTTAGAAAAATTCTTAATTAATTACCCTAAAGCTGTGTTGTTTATTAGCCATGATCGCGTGTTCATGCAAAAGATTGCTACACGTATCGTGGAATTAGATCAGGGGAAAATCATAAGCTGGCAAGGAGATTATCATTCCTTTCTCCAGCATAAAGAAGGGTTTTTGCAGGCCGAAGCGAAAGAACAAGCACTGTTTGACAAACGTTTAGCGGAAGAAGAGGTGTGGATTCGTCAGGGTATTAAGGCACGACGTACTCGCAATGAGGGTCGAGTGCGCGCGCTAGAGAGAATGCGTGAAGAACGCCAACAGCGCCGTGTGCGTACAGGCCAAGTCAAGCTAGAAACTCAAGCTGCACAACAGTCAGGTAAGATCGTGTTTGAAGCTGAAAACCTCAGTTTTGACTATGCGGGCAAAACCATCGTTAAGAATTTTTCTACCACTATTATGCGTGGCGATAAAATTGGCATTATCGGTCCCAATGGTTCAGGCAAAAGTACCCTAATTAATTTGTTGCTGGGTAATTTACAGGCAAGCAGTGGCCATCTTAGGTGCGGCACTAAACTTGAGGTGAGCTATTTTGATCAACTACGTGCAGAGCTCGATTTAGAAAAAACTGTACGCGATAACATCTACGAAGGTAGTGATTTTATCAATATCAATGGTCAGTCGAAGCACGTCATTAGTTATCTGCAGGATTTTCTCTTTCCACCACAACAAGCACGCAGTCCTGCCAAGTCTTTGTCGGGTGGTGAACGTAATCGCTTACTGCTAGCACGCTTATTCACCAAAAGCTCTAATGTACTGGTGATGGATGAGCCAACTAATGATCTGGATGCTGAAACCTTAGAGTTGTTAGAAGAGCAGTTGTTACAATATGAAGGCACTTTGCTGTTGGTCAGTCACGATCGTGCGTTACTGAATAATGTGGTTACCAGCACTTTGGTATTTGAAGGTGAAGCTACGGTAAAAGAATATGTCGGCGGTTACGATGATTATTGCCGTCAGCGGCAGTCTGTTGAGACCTCCGTTAAGGCTGAAGCCAAGCAAAACGATATTAAAATTGTAAAACTCAAGCAAAAGCTTAGTTACAAAGAACAACATGAACTTGAGCAACTACCGCAAAAAATTGAAGAATTGGAAGCAGAGCTGCGAATATTGCAGCAGTTGATTGGCGCCCCTGATTTCTATCAGCAGGATCATGCTGAGATCAACAAAACACTTGAGCAAGTTCATGAGCTTGAGAAAATTATCCAATCATCTTACCGACGCTGGGAAGAATTGAGCGAGATTTAAGCGTTAAAACCATGCGTTTGAATGGTGAGAAATCAAGCAAGTTCATGATCGATAATGATGTTCATTTTGAGCTTGTGAGGGAAATTTCAATCTTTTTTTGTTCAACTAGGTATGAGGCATAAATAATTATGCTTATTAGTGCAGTGTTAAATTTTCAGTCTAAGGCGCGGCGACTAGAAAAGGAGCTTGATGGAACATTGGCTAGCTTTAAAAGCGCTATCTTATATCTCATGAAAAGCTATTCATCTTTGATCGACTATCTATGCTCATTAAATCCTGATGCTGCCGCCATAATTCGAGTCGAAAAAAGAAATATATTGTGGCACGCTCATTTCAGTAATGAGGAGAGAGCTGTATGGTTTAAAGCTCCAAACCTTCTTGCGCAATACCAGCACCATGGTGAAAAAGTTGCAGCATATTTTACTCGATTAACCGCAAAATTAGATTATTTGGGCCAGCCAGTGCCACCATTGCCGGCTATGGTAGATTGGCCACCAATGCCCCCGGCCAGTTGTTTGGCTTCAGTAAGTCATTTGAGGGGACGGATGAAAATGCCGCGTGGGGTGCTTGCAGTAGATTCAGGAGCCGGAGGTACTTTGGTTTCAACGACCTTTTATCCGCCTTCCTTTGTAACGACTACCAGGATTTTAGATCTTGGGTCAGCTCCGTCATTGAGAGGTGGAGGAATGTTTGTTGAGAGAAAGCATTATTTAGAGAAAAAGGATCCAGTTGAGCTGGTAAAGGACTTGACGGCTCGAGATGGGCTTTTGCAAGCTAATAAAGAAGCCGCTGTCTTGTAAGCTTTGACAGGCCTACGGCTAGCAACTAATTCAGTTAGTCGCGCAATAGTCTCTGACACCATCGCTGCTGTGGTTATTGATCTCGCGCTTACACTCCGTGTATCTGTGGTATCAACT
>JBDNGR010000083.1:0-7615 GCA_041689165.1 Coxiellaceae bacterium | reverse complement strand
GGCCTATCGATTAATTGCGTGGCAATTCGGCTTAGCTTTCTTGGCTTCCTTAGTCATCGGATGGTTAATTAATATGAGCGTGGCTCAAGCTGTGGCTTTGGGTGGACTTTCAGCCCTTTTGCCTCATTTGTTCTTTGCTTGGAAATTTTTCCGCCGCGGTGGTGCGACAGCACTCAAAAGCATCTTGAGTAGCTTTTATTGGGGTGAGATTTTAAAGCTGGTATTAACAGCGGCCTTAGTGATTATAGTTTGGACGAGCCTGGAGCCACAGCCTATAGCTTTTTTGAGTGGTTTTATGCTGGCACAATTTGGAATTTTTTTAGCCCCCTTTATCATGAAGTAATGAAGCTATGACCAAAGAAGTTTTAACAACTGGCGAATATGTCCAGCATCACTTACAACACTCGATGTTGAACTTGAGTGATTTCACCTTCACAAATAATGGTTTTTGGACTTTAAACATTGATACTCTGGCGGTCTCGATCGTTCTGGGTGTTATGTTTTTGAGCTTTTTTTATTTTATATCGCGCAAAGTCAGCGTCGATAATCCCTCTAAATTGCAAAACTTTGTCGAAATGGCGGTAGAGAGTGTTGATAACACGGTTAAAGAAACTTTTCGCAAGCCAGATCGCCTGATTGGACCGATGGCGCTAACGATTTTCGTTTGGGTATTTTTAATGAATTTTATGGACCTCCTGCCAGTTGACTTGATTCCGTGGATCTTATCGTGGTTTGGTGTTGAGCACTTTAAGGTGGTACCTACTTCTGATCCGATGCTCACTTTCGCGATGTCAATTACTGTGTTTTTCTTGATTATTGTGTATAACTTCAAAAGCAAAGGGGTGCTTGGCTTAGGCAAAGAAGTCTTGACGCAACCCTTTGGTGTTTGGTTATTCCCGGTCAATATTGCGTTCCGCTTCTTAGAAGAATGCGTGAAACCTTTATCATTAGCGCTGCGGTTATTCGGTAACTTGTTTGCGGGCGAATTGATTTTTATTTTGATTGCCTTAATGCCTTGGTGGATTCAGTGGACAGTCGGAGCTGTATGGTCGATTTTCCATATTTTGATCATCACCATTCAAGCATTCATCTTTATGATGCTGACAATTGTGTATTTAGGCATGGCGCAGGATACGCATTAGGGTCCGATAGTGCGTTAGAGATTTTTAATTTTAATAACGAGGAGAAACAATGGAAATTGCAAGTTTAGTCGCCGGTGTGGAAGGTTTATCAGCAGTTGCTGCTGCCCTATTAATTGGTTTAGCGGCTTTAGGTACCGCGATCGGTTTCGGTATCTTGGGTGGTAAGTTCTTGGAAGGTGTAGCTCGCCAACCAGAATTAACACCTATGTTAATGGGACGAATGTTTTTGATGGCAGGTTTAGTCGATGCATTTGCTGCAATCGCGATTGTAATGGGACTTTATTTGTTCTTCGCTAAGAACCCATTTGTTGCAACCGTGCTTGAATACACCACTAAAGCCGTTAGTTAAGATTAGGTAACCAGAGGAATACAGCATGGATATCAATGCAACCTTATTAGGCCAGATGATCACCTTTGCGATTTTCATCTGGTTTACTATGAAATTTGTGTGGCCACCTCTAATGAAGGTATTAGAAGAGCGCCGCAAAAAAATGGCTGAAGGCTTAGCCGCCGCTGAGAAAGGTCGTCATGACTTAGCAGCAGCACAAGAGCAAATTAGTAATGAGCTGGGTGAAGCAAAAAATCAAGCAGCCTTGATTATTGAGCATGCAAATCAGCGAGCGAATCATATGGTGGAAGAAGCCAAAGAGCGCGCTCGATCTGAAGGTGAGCGTTTAGTGCATTTGGCACAAGCTGAAATTAAGCAGGAATATAACCAAGCGAAGAGCGAATTAGTACAACAAGTTTCGCAATTGGCCTTGGCTGGTGCTGAAAGAATCTTAAAGCACAATATTGATGCCAAAGTGAATCAGCAATTGCTCAAAGAATTGATTGAAGAAATATAAAAATGTCAGATAAATTAAGTATTGCTAGACCTTATGCCAGAGCGGTGTTTGCCCGAGCGCAAGCTAATGCTGAACAATTGGCCTGGTCAAAAATGCTTGAAGCATTAGCGACTATTGCCAGTGATGCCGAGATACAGAGCTTACTTAAAAACCCCACCATTTCCGGTGAAAAATTAGGCCAACTATTTTTAGAGCTGGCTGAATCTTTAATTAAAGATTTAAAAAACGAAACCAAAAATGAGTTAAAAAACTTTATTGCGCTATTAGGCTTAGATAAGCGCTTAATTGTTTTGCCTGATATTGCCTTTTTGTATCACCAGCTTTTAGCAGAACAAGAAGGGCGAGTGGAGTTACAAGTGTTTTATGCGCAAGAATTAAGCGCTGAAACTAAGCAGGCATTGCATGAACGTTTGGAAAAACGTTTCAAGTCTACTGTTAGCATTGAATATCACCAGGATGAGACTTTGATCGGCGGCGCCGTGATCAAGTCAGCTGACTGGGTAATGGATGGTTCGGTTAAAGGCAAGCTTGAGAAATTGCGCGATAGTTTGTCGGTATAGTCCTCGGTATAGCCGAGATTATTTATTAAAGAGTGCCCGTACGGGTTTGTATCTATTAGGTAAAGAGGAAAATACATGAAACAGCAACTACGTCCTTCAGAAATTAGTGAGCTGATTAAACAGCGTATCGAGAAATTCGATATCAAACCTGAAATTCGTACTGAAGGGACGATTGTAAGTCTTAAAGACGGTATCGTTCGTATTTATGGTTTAACGGATGTGATGTATGGGGAAATGATTGAATTTCCCGGCAATACTTTCGGTATCGCGTTTAACTTAGAGCGTGATTCTGTGGGTGCTGTAGTACTCGGTCCTTACGAACACTTAGAAGAAGGACAAACAGCGCGTTGCACGGGACGAATTTTAGAAGTACCCGTTGGCGAAGCTTTATTGGGTCGTGTAGTGGATGCTTTAGGTCGACCGATTGATGGTAAAGGCCCTATTCAAACTAAAATAACTTCACCAATTGAAAAAATAGCGCCTGGCGTTATCGAACGTCAATCGGTTGATCAACCCATGCAAACGGGTATTAAGTCAATTGATGCAATGGTGCCGATTGGCCGTGGTCAACGTGAGTTGATCATTGGTGACCGCCAAGTGGGTAAAACGGCGATCGCGATTGATGCAATTTTAAATCAAAAAGGTACTGGCGTTAAATGTGTGTATGTGGCGATTGGCCAAAAAGCTTCTTCGATTGCGGCTGTCGTTCGTAAATTAGAAGAACATGGCGCATTGGAACATACTATTATTGTAGCGGCGGGTGCTGCAGAAGCGGCTTCGCTACAATTTATTGCGCCATACGCGGGTTGCTCGATGGGTGAATATTTCCGTGATCGTGGTGAAGACGCTCTTATTATTTATGATGATTTAACTAAGCAAGCTTGGGCGTATCGTCAAATTTCCTTATTGCTACGTCGTCCACCAGGCCGTGAAGCTTATCCCGGTGACATTTTCTACTTGCACTCACGTTTGTTGGAACGTGCAGCACGCGTAAATGCAGAATACGTAGAAAAAATGACGAAAGGTGAAGTTAAGGGTAAAACAGGTTCATTAACGGCCTTGCCGATTATTGAAACGCAAGCGGGTGACGTGTCAGCTTTTATTCCGACTAACGTTATCTCGATTACCGACGGACAAATTTTCTTAAGTACTGATTTATTTAACTCCGGTATTCGTCCAGCGATTAATGCGGGTTTATCCGTATCGCGTGTAGGTGGTGCGGCTCAAACTAAAATTATTAAGAAGCTCGCCGGTGGTATTCGTATCGGCTTAGCGCAATTCCGTGAATTAGAAGCTTTCTCACAATTTGCATCCGATCTTGATGATGCGACGCGCAAACAATTAGAGAAAGGTCAGCGTATGACTGAAGTATTGAAACAAGCGCAATACTCACCTTTAAGTGTCGCGGAAATCGCTGTTAGCTGGTTTGTGGTGGAAAAAGGTTATTTAGATAAAGTAGAGCTGAAGAAAGTCGTCGATTTTAATGCCGCTCTTTTAAGCTTTATGCGTGATCGTAAGCAAGCTTTATTGAGTGAGATTAATCACCACCCTGCTTTGACTGAAGAAATTGAAGCGCAAATGCGAGCAGCTATTGAAGAATTCATGAGTTCGCAAAGCTATTAATAGAGATAAATAACGATGTCACAGGCTCGCGAAATACGCGGAAAAATTTCAAGTATTAAAAATACACAGAAAATTACTCGTGCGATGGAATTGGTCGCCGCGAGCAAAATGCGTAAAGCACAAGATCGCATGGAAAAGCCACGTTATTATGCGAATAAAATTCGTAAAGTGATTAGCCATGTCGCAGCAAGCTCAAGTGAATATCAACATCCTTATTTAAAGCCGCGTCCTGAAATTAAGCGCGTTGGTTTTATTATGATCTCGACTGATCGTGGTTTGTGCGGTGGTTTGAACGTCAATATGTTTCGTGCGGCCCTCCACCAGTTGAAAAAATGGTCAGATAGAGGTGTTGGCATTGATCTTTGCTTAATTGGTCGCAAAGCCGAGGCTTTCTTTAAAAGACACGGCGGTAAGGTCTTAGCGGTAGCTGATAATTTGGGTGATGATCCTGATGTGGGCACTTTGATTGGTACTGTTAAAGTTATGCTAGATCATTTTGATGAAGGCAAAATTGATGCGCTTTACATTGTGCATAATCATTTTGTTAATACCATGACTCAGCGGCCAGTGGTTGAGCAACTATTGCCATTATTACCACAAGAAAGTCAGCACAAAGCTCACTGGGATTATATTTATGAGCCTGATTCAGCGCGCGAGTTACTAACGCAATTACTAAAGCGTTATATTGAATCCCAAGTGTATCAAGGTGTCGTCGAAAATATTGCCTGTGAACAAAGTGCCCGAATGGTGGCCATGAAAAGTGCGACTGAAAATGCCGGTGAAATTATTAATGAACTACAAACCATTTATAATAAGGCACGTCAGGCCGGTATCACGCGAGAAATTTCAGAAATTGTTGCTGGTGCAGCAGCAGTTGAGTAGTTCGTAAAGCTAAATGCTTTTACAGAAACGTTTTTATTTGAAGAGGAAGTTTAAATGACCCAGAACAAAGCCATCGGCAAAATTATTGAAATCATTGGCGCTGTGATTGACGTAGAGTTTCCTCGTGATGCTGTGCCACAAATTTATGACGCTTTAGTTGTTAAGCACAATAACTTAGTGCTTGAGACGCAACAGCAGTTAGGTGATGGTGTGGTGCGAACCATTGCAATGGGTGTCACTGAAGGTTTAAAGCGTGGTCTTGAAGTAGAAAATACCGGTGCGCCGATTCAAGTGCCAGTGGGTGAAAAAACTTTGGGGCGAATCATGGATGTATTAGGTGCACCGATTGATGAACGAGGTCCTATTGATGCGCCCAGAATGCCTATTCACCGAGCCGCTCCTTCATTTGTTGATCAAGCTGGTAGTACTGAATTACTAGAAACAGGTATTAAAGTAATCGACTTGCTCTGTCCTTTTGCTAAAGGTGGTAAGGTCGGTTTGTTCGGTGGTGCGGGCGTGGGTAAAACCGTAAACATGATGGAACTTATTCGTAACATCGCAGCTGAGCACAGTGGTTACTCAGTATTTACTGGTGTGGGTGAGCGAACTCGTGAAGGTAATGACTTCTATCATGAAATGAAAGATTCCAACGTGTTGGATAAAGTATCTCTCGTTTATGGTCAGATGAATGAACCTCCGGGTAACCGTTTGCGTGTGGCTTTAACGGGTTTAACAGTAGCGGAAAGTTTCCGTGATGAAGGTCGTGATGTATTATTATTTATCGATAATATTTATCGTTATACCTTAGCGGGTGTGGAAGTATCTGCGCTATTGGGACGTATGCCTTCTGCGGTAGGTTATCAACCGACTTTGGCGGAAGAAATGGGTATGCTGCAAGAACGTATTACCTCAACAAAAACGGGTTCTATTACTTCTGTGCAAGCCGTATACGTACCTGCGGATGACTTAACCGATCCATCTCCTGCAACAACTTTTGCGCACTTAGATGCAACAGTCGTGTTATCGCGTCAAATCGCGGAATTAGGTATTTATCCTGCGATTGATCCTTTGGATTCAACCAGTCGTCAATTAGATCCATTAGTCGTAGGCGAGGAACATTACAGAACAGCTCGTGGTGTACAACAAACCCTACAACGTTATAAAGAACTGAAAGATATTATTGCGATCTTAGGTATGGATGAATTATCCGAAGAAGATAAACAAGTCGTGAGCCGTGCGCGTAAGATCCAACGTTTCTTGTCACAACCATTCTTCGTCGCTGAAGTATTTACCGGCTCTCCTGGTAAATATGTGTCATTGAAAGATACCATCCGCGGTTTCAAAGCCATTCTTTCAGGCGAATACGACCACTTACCAGAACAAGCTTTCTATATGGTAGGTAGCATCGAAGAAGCGGTAGAAAAAGCGAAGAGTCTATAAACATGGCACAAAAAACTATCCAACTCGACATCGTTAGTGCGGTAGCTCCCATTTTTAGTGGCGCAGTTCAGCACTTGATTGTGACCGGTAAAGCCGGCGAGCTGGGTATTTATCCGGGTCATACCGCACTACTGACAGCACTCAAGCCAGGTCAAATTAAAGCGATATTAGCCGATGGTGAAGAGGAAGTGTTTTATATTTCCGGTGGCATGCTGGAAGTACAACCAGATATCGTTACCGTTCTAGCCGATAGCGCGATGCGCGCGCATGATATTGATGAAGCCGCTGCCATTGCTGCTAAAGAACGTGCTGAGAAAATTATTGGTGAGCAGAAAGAAAATATCCAATACGCTGGTGCTGCAACGGAGCTTGCTGAAGCCGCAGCGCAACTTCGTGCTCTGCAAGCGATCCGTAAGCAAGCAAACCGCTCTTAAATTTGCATCATAACTTCAATGAAATTGAACAATCAGTATTCAAAACACTGATTAAATAAACACGTACTCGATTTAGTTTTAATGTGAACTTACAAGAACTCTTTTCTAAGCTACACCAAAGCACTTAAAAACTCGGTCGCAGGACAAACACAAGCACCTAAGGCATTGCTATAGTTCTTTTCTCCAATAGCTGAAATTTGCCAAGCTGCGCAATCGGGAAAGTGCTTTTGTTCTTTTTTGACAGCTCTAATTTTGGATGAGCCAAAAGGTGGAACTCTAAAGATCGAATATAATCTTTCGAAAATATCTAGCCAATTGGCCACTGCTTTATGACTAGCTTGCAGATCTTCTCGCACTGAGTTAATCGAAAGGGGTGACCCAACCAGTTCAGGTAATCTTAATGCTAGTAATTCAATGGTATCGTAAAGACCTTCTTCGATGATACGAGTAATTTCACCCCCAGTTAAAAAAACTCGTGAGTATTTTGGTAGTGTATCGTTCTTTCTGTAAATTTAAATAAGGCTTGAAAAAAGCAAGCCATGATTTATTCTTTTTTTGGTCTAACAAAGAAAGGATATAAAACATGGCTTACGAAACGAATGATATCAAAGTTGGTGGGATTATTGAACAATTGTGCAATGAAGGATTTGATGGGATCACTGGAGCGGTCATTACCTTATTGAATGAAG
>JBDNGR010000082.1:0-1724 GCA_041689165.1 Coxiellaceae bacterium | reverse complement strand
GGAAGTGTAATTTAATTTGTGTAATTATACAGCATTTTTGTATACGGAATCATTGATATGCCTCTCACAAATAGTACTCCAATCATTACTATTCACCGCCGCTCTAACTTGCAATAGTGCATGGAGCCCTTCTCGTGACCAACGCATGTGTTGTTGTCCTTTGCATCGTTTATTGATTAGGCTTTCGACAGTAGATTCTGCCATCTGACTAGTAAAAATCAATCCGGAATCTTGTCGCTTCTGGTAGCTGATAATAAAATTGGTATTATTTCCAATATAGGTAAGCAGGCGCTGAACTTTGTCCTGCTTTTTCTCATCGTCTTTTAATGAATCACGTATGGACTGCAATCTTTCAATGGCCTTATCTGGAAAGCCATGCCATAAGTACCATTTAGCACCAGAGAGTCGTTCATTCATCTCCTCTTGCCCGAGACGGGTGTTTTGAAACTTCATCGCGATGTGGTGCCAATCTAAAATACGCTCAATGGATTGGCAGTGTCCTTCCAAAGCGTTTACAATATTCCAACAATTAGTTGCCCCATCGCAGAGCGCTGTCATCTTTGTTTCTGATGTCATGCCTTGTTTAATAGCCGCATTTAGCGTTTGCTGTTTCATGGTTCCCTGATCATCTAATAACGCTGAGGCCGCACAGTGCTTGCTTGTTAGCTCCCCGCGTATCGTGCTTATCCAACCATCTTCTTTTTCTTTCCCACCCTTGTATTCAATGTTTTTTGCATCAAATACAACAGATGTCATCACTTCGAAACGTCGCTTACCATGTTCAACCGTTGTTACATGTCCACCATCAACTTGCACATAAAGATGGGCAGCCGCTTTAACCTCTTTTGGCGGAGCATCGGGATGTTCAGCGATGTCTTGACCAACCGTTTCCGTCATACGTTTTATTTTGTCATGATTATTAGTCGATCGAGACGTGTTAGACAGTAAATTTATTATGTGTTGTGCTTCGCGAAAAGTGTGATTTGCACCAAGCTCGCATTGTATTTTAACAAGATCAGGATGCGATGAGTCGCCAAATAATGAGCGCACACTCGGGGTGCTTGTCCATTTACATAATTTGCATACTTGTCTGCTTGCAGCTACCTTATGATCAGTAAAAACAGAATGAAAATCAGACTTTACGGAACCACTTTTATAAAGTTTTCCAGCACATTTGGGGCAAGTAGTCAGCTCATCCTTAAGGTAAATCGATTGTTTATTGAGAAGCTGCTGCTGAATATGTCTCAGTAAATCAATCTGCTCTGAGTGACGCAGCCCAAGATCAATGATAGAATTCGGCTTAACCACGCTTTTTGTCATCACAATTTCTTTACCAATTACGTCGCCTGCATCATTAAGTGATTCAACTATTACTCTGATTTGGTGAGTCATGGTCATCTTCTTTAATAGAACATTAATGTCCTTTGAGAATACACCAAATAACTAGTTACACAAATTAAATTACACTTCCACTATACCATCAATAACAGTTAACGTCATCAAATAAGGTAATAAAATCAATTAGTAATGGGTGGCGTCGCACGCAACTCATTCACTCGGTTGCTTGATAAGCGACCTAATTTGCTCCAGCGGTAATCGGGTAAATTTAGAGACTGAGGCAGGATCAAGTCCTTCTTCCAACATATAGCGGGCTGTTTCAAGCTTTCCTTCAAGCTTCCCTTTAAGTTCACCCTCAAGTTTTCCTTTAAGCTCACCTCTACGTT
>JBDNGR010000081.1:0-1972 GCA_041689165.1 Coxiellaceae bacterium | reverse complement strand
CTATCTCAAGACAAGCCAAAGAAGCGGATGGCTGCGTGCCCGCTTGATGAAAGGCCAAGAGCTTAGTTGAAAAGGCATCAGCCCATCCAAGCTCAATACCAAGGCCTGTGGAAGGATACGAAACTTCTGACATGACTATACCCATCGACCTTCGAGATGCGAAGCTAGGGTTTCAGCTTGCGAGAAGTTGCGGCGTTCTGATTGAGCATAAGGCGAGGAATAGTTATTCTATTTTGAGCTTTTTGTGATTGAAGAACGCCTCAAATTCGACTTAAGGTGGAAGCCTAGGTTCGCATCTCGAGCTACGATGGGTATATACCGCGGGTATTGGTGACTGGAACAGACGGCGTTATCGATTCACACTTAACATCAGTTATAATCCAAATTCTATGGGAAATGATCGATTCTAAAACTTATGTCCCTACTTGCACATGTTCCTTCTGGAGAGTCAGGTTCACGGCTACGGCCTGTATTTTGTGAGGAACATCCTGATGGAGGTTTCACGAATGGTTGATAACAAATTTGAAGTCCAATCGTATAATGGTCCTTATGCTGTATATTTCGAAGATAACATTTTCCCTTTGATAGCCGAAGATGCTGCTTCAGGTGCCCATTTTGTAATTGATAAAAAGGTAGCTAAATTATATGCGAAAAAATTGGAGCCAATCTTGGCTAATGCATCGGTACTGTATTTGGATGCAACTGAAGAAAATAAATCACTGGATCGTTTTCCTTCTTATATATCCCATTTAGTTGGAAACCGTATTAAGCGCCATCATAAATTAGTTGCTATTGGTGGTGGTATTATTCAAGATATTACTTGTTTTATCTCAGCTATATTATTGCGTGGAATCGATTGGATATTTTATCCCACGACCTTGCTTGCACAAACTGACTCTTGTATTGGCTCTAAAAGCTCGATTAACTCAGGTGGGTTCAAAAATGTTGTAGGAACATTTACATCACCAAGTAAAATATTAATTGATACCAATTTTCTTAATACGTTGAGTGATGAAGATTTTCGTTCAGGGGTGGGGGAGATGTTCAAAGTACATGCAATTGATTCACCAGAAGCATTGTGGGAGATTTCGGGAAGTTATGACCAATTGCGTGTTAACCACGCTCTATTAATAAAAACGATTAAGCGGTCTTTATTAATTAAACGTAAGTTAATTGAAGAAGATGAGTTTGACTACTCGATTCGTAACCTTTTAAACTATGGTCACAGTTTTGGGCATGCTATTGAATCAGCCACGCAATATGCTGTTCCGCATGGGATAGCAGTCACGATCGGTATGGACGTGGCGAATTATATTGCTGCTCGTTTGAAATATGCTCCAATGGAATTTTACAACAAGGCACATCCACTGTTGAAGAAAAATTATAAAGGCTATGAGAATTTAACAGTCCCGATGGACGAATTCTTTGCAGCACTTGGCAAAGATAAAAAGAATGTCGATAACCAAACTTTAGTTTTAATTCTTCCAGGTGCAGATCTACGGATTGAAAAAAAAATTTGCATCTATGATGATAATTTTAAGACTATCTGCCATAACTTCTTCAAACAAGAATTTAATCAATGAACAATGTTTTAGAGGACCTGATCTAAACGTAATCCAGCAGAATTTTTGAAGTATCACTTAGCAGCAGAAACGGTTCATAAATTGAGAAGGTTTCTACGCCCAGATAGTCAGTTGTTTAAGTTGTTGGCCCCAAATGCTACTCATTTATTAAACGCGCATAGCACAGGGTTTGCGATGGCTTTTTTGTAACCCTTTGCTTAATTTTTCAATGAGTTAATTCGCCGCTTATTAATCTCCTTGAGTTCCCAGCCGATTCTTTGTATGATACGCCCCTTATCGATGCGGGGTGGAGCAGTCTGGCAGCTCGTCGGGCTCATAACCCGAAGGTCGTAGGTTCAAATCCTGCCCCCGCTACCAATTTGATTTATAAGGCCCCTATATGGGGTTTT
>JBDNGR010000080.1:0-3768 GCA_041689165.1 Coxiellaceae bacterium | reverse complement strand
GCTTGCAACAGTTACTTTACGTTAGCCATTTCACACCACCCTAGTCCCCGACGCCACGCTGTTAGGCATCGTCACGTCTACTCACGCTTTCGTGACAGTCTTGTGAACGAGGATACATTGTCCCCCTGCTTCGCACCTCACCGTTGCCACTGACGGGGGTGCCCTCTGGGCCAGGGTAGGCGGTGCCCTGAGCGTAGCCGAAGGGGTACTGATTGCAGAAAATCAGGTTACATCAAGATTATTCCTGTGTAACAGCTATCAACACGACTTCGTGTCGCACCCGAACGACAGCAATCAGTTGCGCCAAGGCCCGCTGGAGCATCTGAAAAACGCACCGGCTCAGGGCCGAAGGCGTCAACTGCATTGCCTTGTTCGGCGGGAAGCGCCGCCAGAAGGGAGCGATTGGAGGCGGTGACGGCCTATCCACCCCGACGCCGAACGGCGGGCGATCCCGCGCCAGCGGACATTGCTTCAGCCACCACCACTATTGCTGGCGCGAGCCCACTGCGCTGTTGAAAGCCAGAGGACGGCGGAATTGGACCGAACGATAACGCTCAATTGCGAGTTGGACGAATGAGAGCAAGAAAACAGTGCGCTCGTTACTGCCGTTGCCACTTGAGTTGGAATTCGAGTTCTTCGCCATCCTCAGTACGCTCATGCTCAATGCTGATACTCGCACTTGTCGGAATGGTAAACCGTTCACCGGCGACTTGAATTGTGAAGGGCTGTTGCTGTTCCAGCGCATCCGCTAAACGGCGCAGCTTTGCCACAAAATCTGATACAGAGTAGACCTTCTCGATGTCACGATGCGGTAAATCAGTCATGATAGCAAATCTCCTTGTGCTGGCGGGATAGATACGTGATAGCCAAGAGTATATCATAGCAGTTGGTCCAGCAGCCAAAGCCGATCGAGGGGGTTGCTGTGGCGAGAGGCCGCCGAACGCCAAAATCACTGGCGCTGCAGCTGCGGATAGATCATGTCGTTAACGAACCAACGTGAAAGCGGGCGAGAAACATCGCGCGCCCTTGATCGCAGCAGCGTCCAGTGCATTGTATGTTCGGGCGGCGATTTATGGATACTAAGCATTGAATCCCCATAGCCATTCGCTAGAATTTATCCTCGAAAATTTTCTTGGGCTTTGTCGAGACAAAAAACGAAGCATGTGTGTAAGACTCTCTGGTATTCTCCCTTTCGAATTTTATCAGCTTTCTAACAGTCTGGATCGCTTCTGGATATAACCCCCAAATTTCCGTGAAATTGTCAGGTGAAATTGGAATAGCTTTACGTCTAGCCAATTCCCCAATTATGTACAAGATATAGTATGAAGCATATAGGACAAAGGATTCGTCTTCAAAGTCAGTGCCAGGAAGTGATAGTATTTCACTTTTCCTTTTATTTTTGGTTTCCTCTATGCTCTCGAAAAGTCGATATGTCAACAATACTTTGTCCGCATTGATCTCATCATTAAAAATTTCTTCATACCTCTCGGCAAAAATCAGTTTCTTCTTATCTTTTGCCTCAGCCGGCATCTTGTTGTAAAAGGCAAATAGGACTTGTCCAACTTTCTCTGCATCCAGCTTCAAATGGCGCGGTTGACCAGAATGCTGATTTTTCTTTCGCTCATAAAAGAGTCCTTTAGCTCGTAATTCTGCTTCAAGTTTTTGTTGAGCATAATCAATCGAACGAATATCTCTGCTATTCACTGGGTTTTGACTATTAGTATACTCGGCAATATTTGTACTTAACCCAGAGTTTCTTGTTTCATAGATTCGACACAGCAAATCAACTTGCTCAAGCTGCTGAGAGCTTTCTAGGAAAGCATCATAAAGAGCGTGAATTGTTTGACTTCCATTTACAACTTGAAGATTTTCAAGTTCGATAAGCGGACCCCGTTGAGTCTTAGGGTAGATAAGCTTATCGCAGGTGATTGTGATGCCATTATTGTAATAAAAAAAACGATGGTTATCTTCTGAAAGTACGGTTCTTTTGATATTTCTGTTGACTCGCGACCTTTGTTTAAGATAGACTCTAACGTTATCTTCAAAAGCATCTTCAAGAACTTGATAATTCTTGAGTTCTTCATAATCCAAAATATCTGCTTTGTTTCGGATTTCATCATTATCTAAAACGATTCGAATTAGATCTCGTGCATCAACATTAACAATTAAAGCTCTAATATCACCATCTGATTTCTCAAAATTGTTTCTATCGATCCCTTTCAGCTTCGCATTGATTACTCGTTTTCCCTTTCGAGTCAAACGATCAACAAATTCTGGAAGCAAATGGTGTTGAATATCAAAATTCGAATGAATATGTACTTCTCGTTCAAATCGTGTTTTCTCCTGTGGTTCTAAACCATTGTAAAAATTAGCGCACAAGTGAATAACAAAAATGGGGTTGGTATGACTAAATATCTCCCATATCTCTTCCACTTTACTAAAAAGTATTGGATTGATGGTATTCTTCAAATTATTGTCTTTAGAAATTAACGCGTTCAAGAATGTAACTATCTTGTCTATCTCATTCCCTGGGAAATGAGATAGAGTCTTTTCAAATTTGGAGGTGTACTTAAAGTTGAAGAAATGGACAGTTGGTTTAGCGTCAGAAGTATCAATATAGACTGCGTCTATTCCTCTATCATGTCCGCTTTGGTTTCCTTCTTTCTGAAGATAACTTGTATCCGTGATCGAATCTTCAATTTCATCATCCTGCAAACCAAAAAGCAAATTTAGGACAAAATAGTAAAAAGCATCTTGCGGCTCCTTTTGGAGATCACTTCCATACCTTTTTACGTGGCTGTTTATAAGAGAAAAATCCAGCAATGATGGCATTCTATCACTTCCTTTGAGCGTGCTATTCGAATGTTGTTTGTTAAGTTGTTCGGTCAATCTGGTATTGTATATTTAAGCATAGCCTGGGAGAGCCCGAACACTGTGTTGAGAGGCGAGCGGCGAAAGCACCGAACCAGCGATAACGAAATCCCATCGCCGGAGGAATTCGCGCTGATCACCCCTGAGCGAAGCGAGTCCGCTCCAACTAACGTTCGGCGGCTTTGCACATAACATCACCATCTAGCTTGTTTGCATCTCTGTTGCAGTAGACAATGCTAACAAAGTCATATAGTTGAGGTAAGAAGAACTCTGCCTAAAGCTTACTATATTTCCTAAACTTCATTGCACTCTCTAATGTGTTAAGGTAATGGCTAGATTTTTCTATATCAGTCCTTAATCTTTCAACTTCTGTTGCACTATCAAGCATTTCACCTGCCTCCGCGATGGAGCTAAAGCTGTAGTGATTAGCCAAATGGAATTCAATCAGCTCATCGACATAAAATTTTGTCTGACAAACTAAATGTTCTGTAAAATCATTGTTGCTTCCTGTATGAACAATTTGGTTCCGATGACGACGCAAATGATCCAAAATGGAGAAGTGATAATCCACGTCTTCATATAAAAAAGCAGTCCGCTTTATCGTTTTGTCATACGTGTCATGCAGGGTACTCGTCAGATGCTCTAATAAACTCCACAGTTGTACAAAGCTGTTATGATGATTAGTTTCATCAAGTGCGCGCGTATAGCGAACCAATGTAACCTCTAATGATAACCGATACGGTGAATGTCCAAGTTGCTTCCGAACCCACCGCTCACGGTTAGGGAGGCGAAAATAATTAAATCTTCCAGGAAGGATGGTAAACTAAGCGTCAAAAGAAACCATGCGCAACCGGGAGAGAAACAATGGAACTGACAGAGTCAATCAAAAAGCTACTG
>JBDNGR010000079.1:0-26973 GCA_041689165.1 Coxiellaceae bacterium | reverse complement strand
TTGAGGCGTTCTTCAATCACAAAAAGCTCAAAATAGAATAACTATTCTTCGCCTTTTGCTCAATCAGAACGCCTCAACTTCTCGCAAGCTGAAACCCTAGCTTTGCATCTTGAGCTACGATGGGTATATACCTCTCGTAGCTCAAGTAGGGTCTCGTCGTTAAGTGAAGCCCGAAAAGTCCTTGGTACCAGGCGCCTCACCCTGCTAGAATGGCTTCCCGTTCATACTGCTCGGGATTATTAATGTGAGCAGTTCACCAACGGGATTCTCATGACACGTTATATTTTTATTACTGGCGGAGTAGTGTCTTCTCTAGGTAAAGGCATCACTTCAGCATCACTGGGCGCTATTCTTGAAGCGCGTAATCTCAAAGTCACTCTAATGAAGCTGGATCCGTACATTAATGTCGATCCTGGTACCATGAGTCCATTTCAGCACGGCGAGGTTTTTGTCACCGATGATGGCGCTGAAACGGACCTTGATTTGGGGCACTACGAACGTTTTGTGCGTACCAAGATGTCACGCAAGAGCAATTTTACAACAGGTCGTATTTATGCTGATGTATTACGCAAAGAACGTCGTGGTGATTATTTAGGTGCGACGGTACAAGTCATTCCACATATTACGGATGAGATTAAACATAAAATTCGTGAAGGCGCAGAAGGCGCCGATGTAGCTTTAGTCGAAATTGGTGGTACCGTCGGCGATATTGAATCCTTGCCTTTCTTAGAAGCCATTCGGCAAATGAGAATGGAATTAGGTTCACAAAATACTTTATTTATTCATTTGACGCTGGTGCCGTTTATTGCGACTTCAGGTGAAATCAAAACCAAGCCGACACAACATTCTGTTAAAGAATTACGCTCGATTGGTATTCAACCCGATTTCTTAGTTTGTCGCTCTGAAAAACCATTACCGGAAGCCGAGCGCGCCAAGATTGCTTTATTTACTAATGTTGCAATGCCTAATGTGATTTCTTTGCATGATGTCAGCAGCATTTACGAAATTCCTCTTATGTTGCGTGAGCAAAAAGTGGGTGAGCGCGTGGTGCAAAAATTAGGCCTGCAAACCCAAGCTGAAGATCTCGCAGAATGGGAACAAGTCATGCAGATTTACCAACATCCCGCCCATGAAGTGAAGATTGCGATGGTGGGTAAGTACACCAATTTGGCCGATTGTTATAAATCTCTCAATGAGGCGCTGATTCATGCAGGCATTAAAAATAACGCTCGTATTAATTTAGAGTATGTGGATGCTACTCGTTTAGAACGTGAAGGCACGCAAATCTTGCAAACTGCAGATGCAATTTTAGTACCGGGTGGCTTTGGTGAGCGTGGCGTTGAAGGCAAAGTTATGGCGGCGCAATATGCGCGTGAGCACAAAATTCCGTATTTAGGTATTTGTTTAGGAATGCAGATTGCGTTGATTGAATTTGCGCGTCATTGCGCCCATATGAATGGCGCTAATAGTACCGAGTTTGATCAATTAACACCTTATCCCGTGGTCGCGATGGTGCAAGAATGGTTAAACCCTGAAGGGGTGAAAGAAATCCGTGCACAGGGTGGTGATTTAGGTGGCACGATGCGTTTAGGCGCACAGACATGCCATTTGGTCGACAATTCTCTAGCACGAAAAGTTTATGGTACGAGTGATATTAGTGAACGGCATCGTCATCGTTATGAAGTAAACAATCTGTTATTACCCAAACTAGAACAAGCTGGTTTGAAGGTCTCAGGGCGTTCGGTGGATGGTGAGCTGGTGGAGATGATTGAATTAGAGAATCATCCTTGGTTTGTCGCATGTCAATTTCATCCTGAATTCAAATCAACACCGCGTGATGGTCACCCGCTCTTTATCGGCTTTATCAAAGCCGCGTTAGAGCATCGTAAAAATAGTCAGGCAGCATAATATGAAATTATTAAACTTCAACGTGGGTTTAGAACACCCTTTCTTTTTAATGGCTGGACCCTGTGTTATCGAAAACGAAAGTTTAATACTCGATACGGCACATGAGTTAAAAGCTATTTGCGACGAGCTCAAAATCTCCTTTATTTTTAAATCTTCATTTGATAAAGCCAATCGCAGTTCGAGTCAATCTTTTCGTGGTCTAGGTTTGGAGAAAGGCTTAGCGATATTGCAGAAAGTAAAAGCTGAAGTGAAAGTACCGGTGGTGACGGATGTGCATGAAGACACGCCACTGACTGAAGTCGCTGCTGTGGTTGATGTGATGCAAACGCCCGCATTCTTGTGCCGCCAAACTAATTTCATTCAAGCAGTCGCGCAGTGTCAGATTCCGGTGAATATTAAAAAAGGTCAATTTTTGGCGCCCTGGGATATGCAACATGTGGTGAGTAAAGCTAAAGAAACGGGTAACCAAAATATTATGGTATGTGAACGGGGTGTTTCATTTGGCTACAATAATTTAGTCTCTGATATGCGTTCGCTGGTGATTATGCGTGACACGCAATGTCCGGTGGTTTTTGATGCAACTCACTCGGTACAATTGCCGGGGGGGCAGGGCGCGACTTCAGGAGGACAACGTGAGTTTGTGCCGGTGCTGGCGCGTGCTGCGGTGGCTGTCGGTGTGGCCGGTTTATTTATGGAAACGCATCCAAATCCTGAAAAAGCTTTGAGTGATGGCCCCAATTCTTGGCCGCTGGCGCAAATGAAACGGTTGCTGCAAGAATTGCAGGCGATTGATCGTGTGGTGAAAAAACTATCCTAGCTTGGGCAGTCCAACATTTGGAGTTGTTTATGTACAACGAAATTTTATACAAGCTCATGTGGGTGCGATTCTGGGTGGATATTGGGTGACCGCCATCTTCGAATTAACACCGATCTTGTAGGGGCGCGGCCCCCGTGCCCGCCTTCTTGCAGTTGGGTGACTGTGGGGAAATAACATTGATGTTCGATTGAAAGGGCAACCACGGGGGGTAGCCCCTACAAACACAAACACAAACACAAACACAAACACAACATCAGTAAATATGAGGAAATCATGAGTCAAATAGTGAGTGTTATCGGCCAAGAAGTCATTGATTCGCGTGGTAATCCCACCGTCGCCGCAACAGTTACTTTAGCTTCAGGTGCTAAAGCAACTGCGATGGCACCATCCGGTGCTTCAACCGGTTCTCGTGAAGCCGTTGAGCTACGTGATAAAGATCCTAAGCGTTATATGGGTAAAGGTGTTACTAAAGCGGTGATTAATATCAATGGTGAAATGGCTAATGCTTTAAAAAGTCTCGATGCAACCAACCAAGAGCATATCGATGAAACTTTAATTAAATTAGACAACACGCCGAATAAATCTCGCTTAGGTGCTAATGCGATTTTAGCTGTCTCATTAGCCGTGGCCCATGCCTCAGCATTAAGTACGCGCCAACCCTTGTATCGCTACTTAAATCCTAGGGGAAAATTAAGTTTACCCGTGCCGATGATGAATATTATTAATGGTGGCGCACATGCCGCAAATAATTTAGATATCCAAGAATTTATGATTTTACCGGTGGGTGCGCCAACATTTGCAGAAGCGATTCGTTGTGGTGTAGAAATATTTCATAGCCTAAAACATCTATTACAAACGCAAGGTTTAAATACTGCGGTGGGTGATGAGGGTGGTTTTGCACCAGATTTGGAAAATAATGAAGCGGCATTGCAATGGTTAATGGATGCTGTCGTTCAAGCGGGTTATACAGCGGGTAAAGACGTGTATTTAGGTCTAGATATGGCAAGCTCTGAATTCTACAAAGACGGTTATTATTGCCTAGAAGCAGAAAACGTACAGCTTTCGCATATTGAGTTAATTGAAAAAATTGCGGGTTGGGTTGAACGTTATCCGATTATTTCCATTGAAGATGCGATGGCGGAAAATGATTGGAAGGCTTGGGCGGCATTAACTGAGCGACTGGGTAATAAGGTGCAATTGGTGGGCGATGATTTGTTTGTAACAAATGTCGAAATATTGAATAAAGGAATTACTGAGCACGTGGCTAATGCGGTTTTAGTGAAGCCGAATCAAATCGGAACTTTAACGGAAACCTTAACCACTATTAACGCAGCCAAAGAAGCTAAATATGCCACCATTATTTCGCATCGCTCGGGTGAAACAGAAGACACCACGATTGCTGATTTAGCTGTTGCTACTGACGCGGGTCAAATTAAAACCGGTTCTTTGTGTCGTTCTGATCGTGTCGCTAAATACAATCGCTTGATGCAAATTGAAGCAGAATTGGGCAATAAAGCATTTTACGCTGGCCGTGCAGGCTTTAGGATATTTGACAAATGAAAGCCATCTTCATCGTTTTAGTAGCACTACTTTTTTTACTGCAATATCAACTATGGCTGAGTGATGGTGGTTTACTCACTGTGGTTCAATTGAAGAATCAAATTAGTGAGCAGAAAAAAGAAAATGACAAACTCAAACAACGTAATTCGCATTTGATGGCCGATATTGAAGATTTGCGAAAAGGCAGCGAAGCTGCCGAAGAACGTGCGCGTCATGACTTGGGCATGATCAAAAAAGGTGAAATATTTTATCAAACGGTGCCGGGTTCAGAGTAGCCACAAAGTTCACATGCAAAATGGTCGTTCACCTGGAAGCGTAGATTTATGGAAGATGTAGCAATTTAAGAAAACCTTAAGCTTCTTTCGTTAAGCTTAACTAGTTAAGACAATCATATAGCTGAATGGTGGAAAATATGCGCGCTAATCATTATCTTACTCTAGGTCTTGATGCTTCTGGAAAATCAGCGGCTACTGGCTCCTCTATTCTGCTGAGGAAATAAGGACGGCCTATAGACGGCAAGCTCTACGTTGGCATCCTGATAAGAATATAAGCGACCCAACTGCAGCAACTAAATTTGATGATCTGACAAGATCCTATGGGATTTTTTCAGATCCTACACAAAGAG
This sequence comes from Coxiellaceae bacterium, assembly GCA_041689165.1. GTDB lineage: Bacteria > Pseudomonadota > Gammaproteobacteria > Coxiellales > Coxiellaceae > CAIQCE01. Next base: position 22,063 of record JBDNGR010000079.1, on the reverse strand, counting down.
CTGCTTTCGATGCAGAGTTGAGTGCTAATCCGCAGCTTGCTTCACCTGAACAAGTATTTATTGTAATGGGAGGCGATCCTTATAGAGTTTTCGCAGGAGCAGGAGCAGGAGCAGGAGCAGGAGCAGGAGCGCCAACTTTAGCAGCTTCTACCGCTTTAGTGCCTAAAGCTCTCACCGGCATTAACTTAACTCAGCTGATGGCTAATAGTGAAAGCAGCTCAGAAACTATCTTAAAAATGGCGCGAGCGAATTTAAACTTTGCCAGGATAGTTTTGATCAATGCAACTATTTTCACGCGGTTATCATTACGCGATCAGATTGTATTAATTCTTGTTGTAATGCATGAACATGCTGTAAATCGTTCTCTCTCGCTGAATGCTGCTGAGCTCAAAACCATTCATCTCATACTCAACAATTTGAAAAATGGTAGCTCTCGTTATTCTGAGTATGCCGAGGGATTTGTTGCGGCTTGTATGACTGAGAAAGCTTTGGCTCAGGAATTATTTGCAGAAAAATCTGCTGTTCTAGAGAGTTTAGGGCCACAAGACTTGAAAATACTTAGCCAAAGTTTTTATATGGCAGCTGTTGTTTTGGTTAAGCACTATGCTAAGCACTTACGACTGATAGAAGTATATTTTCTTTTAGAGCGATATACTGATCGTCAGGAAGAATTAAGAGAGGCATATTTATCAGCTCTTGAGCCGGCGGGTCGAGAACTGTTTCAGCAGAGTCTGTATTTCATCAGTATTTGTTGTGGGAAAAGTGCTGTCCCCGTTGACGCAATGCTTAAAGAAATTATTTTCTCGCTGGGGCCTGAAATATTTGATCTGGCACCTGCTATGAGCCTAGGGATGTTGGAGAAAGTCTTAGAGGTGTTGCTGAATGACCTGAGTGAAGCAGATTTGGTTCGAAGCTATGATGAAAACGCTCGTGATTTATTGTTATCAAATTTTTTACATTTGTTGGAAAATTGGTTGACTCTAAGCTCATTCTTAACTGATTCTAAGCTTCCGCGTAGCTTGCCTCCTTTCGCTAGTAGAAACGAAAATATTGTGGCCTTTCTTCTGAGAGGAGTTAAATATAGCTCATTTGAGAATACATTTGGCAAATTTCAACTAGACAAAATAAGCGACTCATCTGCTAAAAACGCATATTTTAATTTTATCTTGCATCACAGGGAAGCAGAAGGCGACGATTTCCCATTTCTGGCGAAGCTTATACTAGATGACGTTTCGAAAACGACTAAGTTTTTCTCACATAATAAATCTTTACTACTGGCGCTTTTTAATGATGCAGAATACCGAAGTATCTTGAGCTCCAATGAGCAACTCTGTAGGAGCTTAGCTTTATTCTTGGTAAGAACTAATCTTTCATCTGCAGACATTCGTTTGGAGGAGCTGCCAGAAATATTTCGGAGTATCTATGCTGCTTGCCAGGAGTTTTATACGTATATTAAGGTAGAAGTTGGCGATGAACCAACTTGTCTTGAACCAAATCAACTCACTATTCCTGAATTTACAAGGTTATATGAAAAGACCGGATTTTTTGAGGATCTGCTCAATTTTTCAACTACAAATTTGGACCTTAAGTTTTTAATTCTAAAAAATGCAGTATCACAATTAGATCAGTACAGTCGATGGAATCTTTATCCCAGGTATAACCTGAAAACGTGGTTGAGTGAAGTTTTGCCGGAAGGAACGTCTACTCAATCAAGAGAGCTTCTAGCTCTTTATTTACCCAAACATTCCGATATTGTTTTGGATCCGGTCACCGCTGAGATAACGTCATACACAGATCTTAGACTTCCAATGAGTATCTTAGGTGTCTTGGCTCAAGATGAAGTTTTGGTAGACAAATATCTTAGTGGCGCACTACTCAGTCGTTGGAAATCTTTTGCAAGCTCAGCGGCAAATAAAAAGAAGTTCTTCAGTAGTAATTATGACTTAATGATACCTTTTGAGGATTGGTATCGTGGTCTTTTAGAATTAAAAAAACGTTTGAAAGAAATATCGGTTGCTGATGAAGAAGCTATAAATCTATTATTAGCTCAGCATGATGAAGTGATTAGGGCTCTAGCCAGAAAATACCCAAGAAGTGCTTTGGCAGGATTTGTTATTTTGACCCAGGCTACTGGCATATATCACGATAAGATTGAATATTACCAGAGTCTAAAAGCACAATTGGCTGCTATAAACGCTTCGTCAATAACAAGTATGAATACTGATGAATACTTACGACAACTACTTGAGACGCTATTGAAAGTGGGTCTTGACTTATCTGTTTGGAATGAGCTCACTCAAAGTTTGAAAGATGATAAAAAGCCTTTGCTTGCGGCTCTAGCCTTTCATATTACTAGTGATGGTCGTTTTAAGCTAAATGTTGCTGTAAAAGGGAAAGTAGAGCAAGCTGCTTGTTTGATCGATCGTGTCAAATTATGCACCAAATTTTGTTCTGTGGCAGAGGTGTATATTGCTAAATATTATAAAACCATTACGGGTGATGTGTTATCTGAACTGGTGGGGGCTCATGGCGAGCCACTCTTAGCTACTGTGGCAAAATTTGGTCTTAGCACTCTATTGTTTAATGCACAAAAATTAACACGAGTAATGGCAGCAATCAGCAAGGTAGAGGGTGTTTCATTCGAAAATAGATCTGTTACTGCAGAGCAGCTTGTTGCTTCACTTCTTGGACGTTTTGAAGCCATGATGGTGGCTTTAGCAGCTAAAGAACCTAGTGTGAGGAATATAACACTAGCAGAGTTCCAGGCTGAGCTGGTAGCCACAATTAAAACTAATAACTTTTCAGACGCTGCTATTAGAAGCTTAATTTCGGCTTATCCGACAGAGGCTAATGAAGATGTTTATACAGCCTGGTTACTAGCTTTGACTTTGATTGATGATAAGTTTGCGAAAGAAGAAGTCCAAAAACAGGTAGTCACAGCTTCTTTAGAAAACCTATTTATTCAGCTAATCAAATATATGCATGGATATGCTGATCCACTAGATGTTTTAGATAGGTTGAATGTTATTTTGGATGCAGAGCTCCAGCTAACAAAAAGACTGATTATTTTTTGTCTGAAAGATTCTATTCCTGATAGCCTATTGACAGAATCTGTGCAAAACGATTTACAAGCTTTGTTAAAGAAGAAGTGTTTATCCATTACTACTCTTTCACAGTTATCGAGCGCTCATTTAGCCAAGTTGCTTTCACTGAAAGATTATTTGCTAAGCCCGATTTTTGCTAAGGAGCTTACACTTGAAGCTTACCCGTTAGGATTGGATCTTGCTAATTCAGCATTATTCCCTTTAGTTGATCAAGCTTTGCTCACCGAGCGAGATTTGTTGATGTTGCAAGAGAACTCGCTTGAATACGCAGTTTATGTCGCTATATGCCAACTACCAGTAGAGCAGCATAGGGCTAAATTCCTATTGGCAAAGCAGTTTTTGCAGACTCCTACTTGTAAGTTTATTGAACGATTCATATTGAATAGTTCAGGGGTTCAAGAATCTAATAAAAATGCGATTATTCAGATTATGGTTGAACAAATTACAGCCCTAAATGATTTAAATTATTTGGCTAGCATTAAAAATATACACTTTGCTGTTTGTGCGAACTTAAAAACCATTACTAATGTAGATCACTTAATAGCTTCTCTTAAGCAGACTTATATTGACTGGTTATTAACACTTGCGACCTATTCCAGAGATTTTGTGAAAGATGAATTTGCTTGCCTAGCCACTGATAAGCTCGACCATGAAAAATTAATACAGTGTGTAGCAAGTTATCTAGAATCTCATACTAGTCCTGGTGATTTACAAAGATTGGATAGCCTTTTCAAGACGGAATTTAACTTGCTATCTAAATTAATTGTCTTCTGCTTGAAAGATGCTGGTCAAAGCAGTCAGCTGATAGAGTCGGTGCAAAACTGTTTGCAGAACTTGTTAAAGAAAGGCTGTTTATCTGTCGCTACTCTGCCTAAGCTATCGAAGGTATATTTAGAGGGCTTAGCTTCGTTGAAACATTATTTATTAGATCCAGCTTTCACAAAGACGCTTGAAATAGGAGTCTATCCACTAAAATCAAATGGTGCTAAGTTGACTGTATTTCCTTTGGTTGATCAAAATCTGCTGACGGAACATAACTTAGAAGACTTACAAGAAGATTCGCTAGAGTATGCAATGTATGCTGCTATATGCCAATTGTCGAGAGAGCAGCAAGCATCTAAGTTTGCGTTGGCCAATCAAATTTTAAATACTTCTTATACGAAAGCCATCAAAGAAAAAGTACTTTCTGTAATTGACAAGGAGCTGGCTCGTCTAACTTTGGCTCAGGGTGTAAGTAAAGCGAAGTTAATTTTAGATTATAAGAATTCTATTTATCAAAAATTCGTTACGTCGCTTCATGAAGCAACAGACTTTGTAGTCTATCAGCGAAGCGTTGGTACTGATTTGCATGAATTAATTCTTGCTAGAACTAAGTCCATTTTAATGAATCCGCAGTTTTCTGCTCAGCGCAACTCAGTAAGAGCTTTTTTTACAGCCTTGTTGGGTGTGCTATTGTCTTTGCCGTTACTTTTTGTTCCTCTGATGTCTAGGGATTACCATCAGTGCTTTTTCTCGCCACGAAGCGTACGCAACATTACATCTGTTGCTGATGCGCTTAGCACTGATTGTGATTTTAAACTTGACCCAGTGAGTGACACTGATGTTTTAGAGCACGGTACTGCAGCAGCTTAATTTCATTATTTAATCACAGGTCTTACCCTAGGCTGCTATTTTCAAAATAAGCTGTTAAGAATGGTAAGTTTAAGTTGGGCACAATCTTGTCATCCCGGCATGGATGCCGGGATCCAGTTGCCATGGATGGTAAATTAAATTAAGCACCATCTTCACTCCACACATAAACTCAGCTCACTTTCCAAGTGAGAGTAGCGGCGCTCTGCACCAACTAATTCTAATCTGGTTCCCACTCATTCGAGTGGGATGACATCACGGAGGGAGAAACCAATCTGCTGAGCTCTTAAATCCTTCATTCGTAGAAGGTAAAAAATAACAAATGAAGAGTAATTAACGCACCACTTGCTGCCACCTCTCACACCGATATCATCTCAACACCGATTTAGGTGAGCTTACGCACCAAATATATCCGGGTGGCTATTCAAGTTATACGGAAGCGCAGCGCTTGTTAGCATATCGTGCTGCAAGCCTAAAGCAGGCAAGCGAATTTATTGCAGCCCGTAGTCATTATATTGAACTAAGACTCGACCATCTGATTAATTTATATCGCGCGCCTGAAGCCGATTATTTAATAACCGAGCTTCGGCATGCAGCGCGAGATTTTCAGGTCGAGAGTATGCGAGATACGCTTTTGACGGCGCAATCAGTATCGATACAAGTAGCAGAGGGTGGGGCCGAGATGCAAGCTGAACAAACTTACGAAATTAAAGCGCAAGATTTTATTGAGTTACGGATGGGCGATAGCCGCATCAAGCTCACACCCGAAAAAATAATATTGGCAGCTCCCACGATTCACCTGAATTAAAATTATCTTATGCTATACTTAGGGTCGTCGACAAAGCTTGTGATATTAGTACAGTTCTCTTCAAATAAAATAACTGATCGCTCAGGAGTTATGTTATGCGTAAGATGGTATTAGGTGCGATAGGCGATGTTCTTTTTTTTCCTCAGGGACGGCTAGAGCAGGCAGCAGCTTTGATAGCGACTAATGAAGATAGTTCTATCACAAAAGGAATCGACATATTGCGTGCCTTAAGTACAAGCGATTGGCATGGAGAACACTTAAGAATGGCAACGGCTGCAATTCTTCAACCATTTTGTGAGTTGAGAATTAAAGAAATTAGGACTTTGCTCAAAACTGATGAAGCTACGGCTTTGTCTAAAGCTCAAGCTTTTTTAAGGCTTATGCCCGAAAACCAAGAAGTACAAGGTATGGTCGCAGCTTACGGGAAAGGCAAAGAGGCAGCTATGCTTGGCTAAATTAGCAAAAATAATTTTAACAGGGAGTTAATCTTATGCGGCGAGAAGGAACAGCCTATTTGTTCAGTTGGGGAGATCGTGGCCACTCATCAGTATTATTTGTAGCAGATGCGCTGCAAAAAGCTGATGAACCTGCAGCGCGAGAGGGTACAGCGCCACGCAAAGAAGCATATTACGTCAGCTTTTATCCAGGTGATGACTTGCAGGGCCCAATCGATAGTGCCGCTTTGCAGTCTTCCACTCGTTTCTCTAGTCGTTCTTATGGTTCTTCATCACGAAGTAGCTCAAGCGCCGGCTTTAAGAATGGTGGTTTCAAAACACTATCATATGATACGAGCACTACCACACCTTTTACGGTACACAGAATTGATGGTTTGAATTTTGAGAGAATGCATTCTGCTATAGAATCTGCACGAACGCGCACCTATTCACTGAGAGGCTCTAATTGTGCAGATGTAGCTGAGTCGATATTAGAAGCTGGCGGTTTACCTGGACTTCCTTGGCAATTTATTACCTTACCCGGGACGATAAGAGATCATGCTATTGCGAGCGCATCAGCAGTAGTGACAACAACAGCTCCAGCAGAAACAGCGATGGTGGCTAGTTCTGAAGCAGGAACAGGAGCAGGAGCAGGAGCAGGAGGGGAGAGGCCGCGAGCTCTACACATAAAAGAAATGAGTGCAGGTGTAGATGGTGATTACTTTGGTAGTTTTCGAGTAATGAGTGCAGGTGGGGAATTACGCGTGCCTTTAGGGCAAAACGACTTTAGGCTAGCGTATGCTGATGAGGCTATAGAATCACATACTACGCCACTCGCCGCTTCCTCTACGGGTAGCTCTGCTTATTTTAGTCCAGCATCTTATGCTAGGTATCGGAGTGCTGCCATCCCACCAGCTCCTACGCCTATGGTTGTATCGGATACGGGTGCTGGAACCGGTCTGAGTGCGAAATCAACCGCCTTAACGTCGGCAGTAGCTGCTGCGCCAGCAGTGGTACCATCACTTGCGAGCGCACCGCTCGGCGAGGGTGGTGTCACAATCGCTGGTGCTGCTGCGCCTTCGCCCCGGCATCATACTGGCAGCGACCATGTTGCGGCTGTGATAGATCTGGCGCGTGAATCAGCACCGTCCGCAGTCCCGGCTGACGCTGCGCCAATTAACTTAGCAGCAGCTGAAATCATTACTTCTAGTGTTCCTGACGCTGCAGCAGCTGCGCGCCCGATTGATTTAGCGGCAGCACCAGCAACAGATCCTGCTGCTGTCTCCTCAACATTTATAGCTGAGCCACCACTCTAAAAACGGCAGTTGGTTTTTAGGATAATGGTGCATAAACCCCCCCCCTTTTTTCTCTTAATCGCCAGTAAGCTACGCCTCCAACTGCCGTTTTTAGGTTAAACTGCTGATCTGTGCCTCAAACCTAAATTCATTAGATGAATGCTACTGCTAGGGTCCAATGCATTGAAGCTAGCGATTTTTCTAAGCTGTTTTTGTCGCAAACTCTTGTCTTGCCGAACACACCTTAAAACAATCCTTAGCTTCAGTGCGATAGCTCTTTTCTCTGAGCTTTCAACGGATGGATTCAGGTTAAAACTTAAGGACAAACATGACAATTTTATTATCGAATGACGATGGCGTCGACGCAAAAGCTTTAACTTTTTTAGCGCGAGCTATTCAGCAGTTAGCTGACATCAATGTGGTCGTTCCTGGTCGCAATCGTAGTGGTGCGAGCAATTCTTTGACGCTGAGCGTTCCTTTACGTGCTAATACCCGCCCTAATGGCTGATGTGTGGCACCGTAGCAACTTTCTTGAAGTCTAAGTATCAAAACAGTTGCTACGAGCACATCGTGTGCTATGTTCAACATCCGAGCTATTTTCTCGAACGATATTTTCTATTACTTTAATAAAGACCGATTCTGATTTTTTCACGAGGATGACAGCCGACCATCTTCCCTTCAAACTTAAGGCATGAATTCAAATTCTTCATTAGAGCTCATTTCAAATTCGCACAGCGAGTTAGTTTTATACGCAGTGCGTGGTCATGAAGCACTTTCGCAATTATTTCAATTTCAGCTTGATATTGACACTTTGGGTGTGACACAACATCACACAGATTGCTTGCATAAAAGCATCGCTTTTCGCATTCGTGAGCAAATATGGCACGGCACTATCGTAAAGTTCACTGATCTAGGGGCGAATGCCTATCGTTGGCACTTGCAGCCTGCTGTGGCTATTCTGAATCAGCAATTACAATCTCGTGTTTATCGTAAGATGAATGCTGTCGCTATTGCCTGTTCTGTATTACAGGGATTGAGCTATGAATTACGCCTTACTAAGACTTATCGTTTGCGTGAATATTCTGTGCAATACCAAGAGACAACATGGGCTTTTATAGAGCGTTTGTTAGCCGAAGAAGGTATTCATTATTATTTTGCGTTTAGTGAAGATAAGCATTTGTTAGTCTTAAGTGATCAACTCAGCATCCCGCGTGAGAATACTGTGCTCTATCATCGTACTGAGCGCGAAGACGGCTATCTACTCGATTGGGTAGAATATGATCTACAAACAGCCAGCTCATTAACTTGTGTGGACTATAATGCCGATGCGCCGCAGGACCCCTTGCAGTTAAAATGTCATTTAGCGCCAATAACGCATTTGGGAGAACTTTCACATCAAAGCTATCCGGGTGGTTATACGAGTTATGCGCAAGCACATCGCTTGTTAGAATATCGTGCTGCAAACTTAAAACAGGCAAGCGAATTTATTGCTGCCCGTAGTCATTATGTCGAACTGAAACTAGACCATCTGATTAATTTATATCGCGCGCCTGAAACAGATTATTTGATCACGGAGCTTTGGCATGAAGCGCAAGATTTTAGTTATCGCAATCTGAGTAATCCCAAAGCACCGAGCTATGTTAATTATTTCAAGGCCATTCGTGCCGCTATTTTTAGACCGGCTATTCCAAAAAAAGTACTAATTGATGGTATGCAAAAAGCTTTAGTGCAGGGGCAAGCTGAAGATACTCCGGCTGTTAATAAAAATGCTGAAATTATGATTTCATTTGCGTGGGATGAGACTAAGACACCGATTTCTGCAAGAATCGCACAATGGTGGGCGGGTAATGGGTCCGGTGTTCAGTTTTTGCCACGCGTGGGTGATCAGGTGTGGGTATGTTTTGTTAATGGCGATCCAGAGCGGCCTATCATTTATGGTTCGAGTTATGATGCGTCTCATCCACCGCTGTATGACCTACAAAACAGCGGCATTCGAACGGGCAATCTGGAAAACTTTAATGAATTACGTTTTGAGCATAATGAACCTGAGCTCATGAGCTGGCATGCAGCGCGAGATTTTCAGGTAGAGAGTATGCGAGATACGCTTTTGACGGCGCAATCAGTATCGATACAAGTAGCAGAGGGTGGGGCCGAGATGCAAGCAGAGGATAATTATGCAATTCAAGCTCAAGACTTTATTGAATTACGAGTGGGTAAGAGCAGCATCAAACTTACCCCGGAAAAGATTATTTTGACAGCTCCTACAATTCGTCTAAATTAAAATTACCTTTTGCTATAATACTTTGGGGATTGGGGTCTTGCGACAGAGACAAAGCCTTGTTAGATTAAAGCAACAGGTCGACTATGATGCATATTTTCATGGGTGCTATCGGCGACACTGTGTTCTATCCAGCAGTTCAATGGCGAGGTGTGTAATGCGTATGTTTATGGGTGCTATCGGCGACACTGTGTTCTATCCAACAGCTCAATTAGACAAGGCACGAGCATTACTGGCCCGCGGAGATGAAGAGTTTTTTGAGAAAGCCGCTGCTATCCTTAAAGCCTTACTTGAAAACCCATGGTATGGCGCAGAAGTAAGGCTAGCGGTAAACACCATTCTTTCACCCATCTGCCAAAATAAGCTTCATGCTATAGAGGGATTGTTAGAAACTCACCCAGCTGAAGCCTTGGAAATGGCTAATCGATTTTTAATGGCCATGCCTGATCACACCTTGGTTATTCAATTTAGACGTGAAGCAGCGGCCAAAGTGGCTGGAGACACTGTCGTTGACACATCAAAGCTGAAAAAATAATAAATTTGCATTAATTAAAGCAATTAATCATGCCGAGAGTAGGAGCTCAATCAGGCACAGCTTATTTAGTAACATGGCCCGGTGATGGCCATTCCGCTGTCCTTATCGAGAATGCCGCTCAAACTGAAGGCTATTAGATTAGTTTTTATCCTGGCGATAATATTCGTGGTCCAATGCCTCCGAAGTTGAACCACATGCTCATCCGAGCTCAAGATTTTCAAGTCTTAGGTCTAGTTATTCAAGCCCAAGCTCAGCTGCAAACTCAGCGCCAGCTCCTGTTGTCCCCATAGGCGCCGCTTCAAGTGCATCTGCAGCAGCTCCTTCAGCTCATATCGCTGGTACGGATGTGGCGGGCGGTGGGGTGGGCCCTTTATTTGACCCTACTCCAGCATCTGCTCATGGTGGGGCCGAATCAATGGCAGTGCCGGTTTCGATTTCTCCTAGGCCCCCACCGAGCTCTCCCTCGCTTGCAGAAAATCCAGCTCAAGTTGATACAGCTCTTCACGGTAGTAGCACGGCACAAGCCATCGGGACAGGTGGCCTTGTTTCTAATGCTGCTGAGTTAAACTTAGCGGCAGATGGTCATACTACCCCTGCGGCGGAGGATACCTCAGCGACTTCAGTTTCGAGATCTCCTAAAGTTGAGTAAGAGGTCTATTGTCAACGCCCTAGAACTCAAAATCTTAAGCTGCTAATCTGCGCCTCTTAAACTTAAGGATGCTTATGACAATTTTATTATCGAATGACGATGGTGTTGACGCAGAAGGTTTAACTTTTTTAGCGCGAGCTATTCAGCAGTTAGCTGAGATCAATGTGGTCGCTCCTGATCGCAATCGTAGCGGTGCGAGTAACTCTTTGACGCTGAGTGTCCCTTTACGTGCTAATACCCGCCCTAATGGCTGGATCAGTGTGCAAGGCACACCAACGGATTGTGTGCATTTAGCGGTAACCGGGTTATTGGCTGAGGCACCGACGATGGTGATTTCAGGTATCAACGAAGGTTCTAATTTAGGTGATGATGTTTGGTATTCTGGTACGGTCGCAGCAGCCATGGAAGGACGCTTTCTCGGTTTGCCCGCTTTTGCGGTTTCATTAGCGAGTCGCAATTCACATTGTGAGCATTATGCGACAGCGGCCGAGGTGGCCAAGTTACTAGCCCAACATTTGATGATGGATCCTTTACCCCCCGGTACCATGCTGAATGTTAATGTGCCGGATGTGCCTTATTCAGAGTTGTGTGGTTATGAGGTGACGCGGCTTGGCACGCGGCATCGCTCCGAGGCCACTATTCCCCAGTTGGATCCACGCGGTCGCCCTATTTATTGGATTGGTCCTTCTGGCAAAGAAGATGATGCAGGCGAGGGCACCGATTTCCACGCTGTTAAAAATAATAAAGTATCTATCACGCCTTTGCGCGTTGATTTAACCCAATATGAAGCTTTCGAGCAGCTTTCTCATTGGGTGATTGGTCTCAAGGACTGAGATATCCTTAAGAATTTAACTTAAGGTTTTGCATGAGGTTGTTTGTGCGATTTAGATTACATTGCCTACCGTTATTGACGCTATTTGTTGTCTGTGTTTTGTGCAGCTGCGTGCGCGAGGCGAACGAATCAGCCCCCGTTGAAAATGGTTGGAGCAATGCGGCTACTTACTCCCCGAGCTATGTTGTACGTCCCGGTGACACCCTGTATTCGATCGCTTGGGCCTTTGGCTTAGACTATCGGAATCTCGCTCTTAATAATCAACTGCAAGCACCTTACCACCTGGTTGCCGGGCAAAAACTAAATATGGTGATGCGTGCTACTGTGCCTGCCATATCTAAATCCGCGATCGCAAAACCGATCTCACAACAAGATCTAGTGGTGCGCCCTCGGTCATTAGCTAAAGCACCTGCTAGCAAAGTAGCTAGTCTTGCCCCCAAACTCGTCGCGTTGAAAGCATTGCCGAAGCTTCCGGTACGGCAATGGTTGCGGCCAGCGCAAGGGCAAATCGTGCGAGCTTTTAGCGCTCTTCCTTTTGGCAATAAGGGCATTGATATTCGAGGACAATATGGTGAAGCGATACGAGCCGCCGCCAGTGGTCAGGTTGTGTATGCAGGTGACGGCATTCGCGGATATGGTAACCTGATCATCCTCAAGCATAACGACAGCTTCTTAAGTGCTTATGCTTATAACAAGACCATCAATGTAAAAGAGGGGAGCTGGGTTAAGGCAGGTCAAATGATTGCGAGCATGGGGAGAAACGACGCAGGGAACGTGTTGCTTCACTTCGAAATACGGCGCAATGGTAAACCCGTTAATCCATTAAATTATTTAAGCCATTAGAGAATATAACAGACCCTAAGTCCCACATAAAATTCGTTTTTCACCACAAGGATGAGGTAAGAAAATGACAATCAAATGCGATAAGGTACTCGTAGGCCTTGAAGCCACTGCGATTTCTGCCATAGTTTTTAATCAAACAGATCTAACTGAGGAAAGCACAGCACTCGATAGCGATGCTGAAGCCGCTGAAATTATTGCCAAGGCACAAACCCTTGCTGATAGCTCCGCGACTGATCGTGACGCCACTCAATTATATCTGCGTGAAATTGGCTATCGTGCCCTTTTAAATGCTGAGCAAGAAGTCGATTTAGCTCGTAAAGTGGCACAAGGTGATTTGCGTGCGCGTAATCATATGATCGAATCCAATTTACGTTTAGTGGTTAAAATTGCTCGTCGTTATACACAACGTGGCATGGCGCTATTAGATCTAGTAGAAGAAGGCAATATTGGTTTAATGACTGCTGTGGAAAAATTTGATCCGGAACGCGGATTTCGCTTCTCTACTTATGCAACTTGGTGGATTCGTCAGAACATTGAGCGCGCGATTATGAATCAAAATCGTACCGTGCGTTTACCTGTGCATATTCTGAAAGAAATGAATGGATATTTGCGCGCAGCTAAAGAAATTACCAAGAATAATGAGCGCCAAGCAACACCTAATGAAATTGCCAAAGCTATGAATTGCTCCGGTGATGATGTGCGACGCGTGTTAAATCTTTTGAGTGACACGGTTTCTTTAGACAATCAAATTAATGCTGATAGCACCAAAACGATTTTGGATGTTACAGCAGATGAACGAAATATTGATCCTGCGCAATTAGTTTTAGATGAAGATATGCAAGCCAAGCTTGAAGAATGGTTGCAAGAATTAGAGCCACGTTGCCAACAAGTAGTGGTCTTACGTTTTGGTTTGTTTGATCATGATGCGCATACTTTAGAAGAAGTGGGTGAGATTGTGGGTTTAACCCGTGAGCGCGTGCGGCAAATTCAAATCGAATCATTACGTAAATTACGTAATATGCTGGAAGCTGAAGGTTTGAGTGGCTAAATAGAATTCAACATTGCGTAGCTTGGGCTGAACTTGCGAGTCCGCGAGTAGGTGCGGCGCAACAGTCGATAACAATTCTGCTCGCGATATTGTTAAACTCAAAGCCCCAAGATTCGGAACTGTTTATTTATAATGAAAGCTTCTACGAAGAACCTGTAGGGGCGGGTCCCCGTGCCCGCCCTCTCTGAAATAACATCGATGTGCAGTGGAGAGGGCAACCACGGGGAGATTGCCCCTACGCCCAATCGATGCCAGCAATTTATGAAATTTTTGCTGTCACAGCGAAGGGAAGCGGAAGGTTGGTATTGCCATGCCCAATACCTTTTAAGCGATAAACGGGACAAGTGCATTGTTCAGCAAAGAGCTGTAAAACTTGGTTGACGCGTTGTTCTTCTGCAGGATCAATAGGCATAAAATCGCCAAGAATAATGGCGGCGGCTTCTTGAATTAACTGCGCATCGCGTAAATGATTTAAACTACGATCAACGCGATAAGCCATTTCATTTACTTCTTCTAATAGCAATATTTTATTTTTACAATCGAATTGCCAAGGTGTGCCGATGGTGTTTTCGAGCACACATAAATTACCACCAGTGATCATCGCATTTGTTGTTTGATGATGATCATTCAGTAACTCGAGTTCAGAATAGTTCAAAATCGGATCGGTACCGAAGAGTACGCCTTTGAGTAAGTTCAGACTGCGCTCGTCGACTTCACCGGTGGCAAGTTGACGGATGCCATAAGCATGCAAAGTCGGCCATCGCCAAACAGTGTTTAGCCAGGAATGTAAGATTGTGATATCGCTAAAGCCAATAAACCATTTGCGTGGTGTAACGGGTTGTTGCTTGAGCAGTTCTGGCATGAGTCGCGCCGAACCATAACCACCGCGCAAACACCACACCGCAGCAGCGTTACTATCGTTTAAAGCCTCGATTAAGAATTTATAGCGTTGGGAATCAGTATTGGCACAGAGTAAATCTTCGCCGATTAAATTATCTGGAATGTGGGCTTCAAGTCCCCAGCTGTTTAGAAATTCACGTACCAAGGGTAGTTCGCCCTTTTTGCCTTGCCGAGCGGGGGCTACGACATCCACGCGATCCCCAGCTTTAAGTGGCCGCCAAATTCCTTTTGTATCAATGCTTAAGCTATACATGACGGCCATCATAGCAGAGATTTTTGTGCCAATCAGTTGTTGGCTGGAAAATTCACGATTCTATCCCATACTGTACGAGTGGTCGTCTGGTGAAAAGGAGAATGCATGAGAACTACAACTGCCTATTTGATTTTAAGCTTAACGGGATCGAGTAATTCTTCAAAAACCACTGGCACGGGTGAAGGAGAGCTAGGCATGACTGCAGGTACGCCTTCTTTGCAAGATAAAGGGGTGTCGAATACTAATCATGCAGCACTCCTGGTTTTGGGTATTGCGGCAGATGGACATGATGTTTATATCAGCCTCTATCCACATGGGGGCGGGATTTTCTCTACTGGAAGATTTAGAAGTACGCGAAGTGATGGCTTATTTCGCGCAGAGTACGCCAAGACTATCTATCGCATTGAGGGTTTAGATGAATTAAGTATGCAAGCTTACTTGATGCAACTTAATGCAGGCGTACAGGCAGGTTGCTTGAGAGAGTTATTGAGAACAAGGATTCGGAATCCTGATTTAGCTGATGATGATCGAGCACGCTATACAGCTGAGTTGGCCGCTTTGCCCCCAATTTTAGGCTATAATGCTATTCGTCATAACTGTACAACCGTTGTGGTGAAGGCTTTGCGCGCAGGGGGCTTTGCGGTACCTCCAGTTTTGTTTTTAGAGACACCTACATGGTTGAATCGAATAGCGGAAAGAGCCCCTGGCATATATCATCGCGAAAGCTTTGGCGACTTTCAAACGGCAATGAGGGGTAGAGATATCGAACGCCCACATGCCGCTTTTCCCTTTGAACCGATGATGCGTTTAAATCGAGCTTTAGGTTTGGAGCCTGTACCTCCGGTAGAACGACCCGGGCTAGCTGTGGCAGGAGGAGCTGGAGTAAGCGTGCCCGTAGTTGCAGGTGAAGAAATCGTTATGAGCGACAATCCTATGATGTCGCGACCGGCCGTTGGAGCAGCTAATGCCCGGTCTCCAGCAGCCCTAGGGGATGCGTCGCATCCCGTAATAAACGTAGCTGTTTGTTCTGCAGGTGTTTTGCTAGAATCTGCCGCACCTTCTTCTTCGACTCAAGCAGCAGCAGCTGGTGTCGGTGTTGTTGGCGGCACAGGTTTCGCTACTGGATCTCCGGTGGTTAGTCGCGCAGAGAGTAAAGATGATAAGAAACTTAGTGATGGCGGCGGAGTAGCTCCGGGGCGCTAATAATAATTTGCAAAAGAATGAGAGGTTAATCATGGATTACTTTACAGCAGCCATAAATGCTTGTTTTAAACTTTTCTCTGGTGCTCCAAGGGTGTACCAAGCTATAGATCAAGCCAAGGCTTTAGTCGCGCTAGGTAACTTAGATGAAGCTATTGGATGTTTAAGAGCTACGGAACTTGCAAATCGTTCCGATTCCACTGGGGGCATAATCTCGGAATATTTAGATCCGCTTATCGATGCAAAAACGGTTGAGGTTCGAAACCTAATGGCGAGCGGTGAGCATGGGCAAGTAAGAGCCTTATTCAATAAAGCTCCTGTCTTTTACGGAGAAATGAGCGACGTAGTAAGGTTTTTGGGGGAGCATCCTGTGGCCAGAGCTGGTGCTGGCGCATCTTAGTCAAATTACATACTTGCTCCACACTTGAAATTTTCTTCTCACGAGATTGCAGGAAATTGCTGCCAAGAACTAACCCCGGTTTTTGAAGCTGAAGTAAAACAGCTACTTGATTTGGTGGCCCACTCTCTCTATTCCAACAAAGAGATTTTTTTATCTGAATTGATGTCTAACGCCTCCAACTGCCGTTTTTAGGATTAAAGATGTGTAAGCGGTTTTTGTTTAAGTAATTCTGGCATCTAGCACGTAAGATGTGGCCACGCACAAATACACATAGCGGCAACCTCACTGTCCTTTAAAGCGTTTATTAAGAATCGCTAACGTTGAGAGTTGGTGTTGGCACAGAGTAAATTTTCATCGATTTTAAACTTGGTTTAGTGGAAATTTTAAAGTTTTGAAGCATATTCTTGGTAGATTAAAAAATAAGGTCATCCCCAGCATGTCACGAGCCTATTTAATTTTACAGGTGCACGGTTCTGCTTCTTCGGTTAAGTCTGCATCAACTTCTAAAACCGCTGAAGGTGAATCTGGCATGAGCTCTGGTTTCCCGTCATTGCGCCGCTCTGGTACTTCACAGACTAATCATGCGGCTTTATTGGTCAGTGGGTTGCCTGAGGAAGGGCAAGGTGTTTATTTGAGTTTTTATCCCGCAGGAGGCGGGTTTTTCGCGAATGGTGCATTCATCGGAGTAGAAACCGACGATCTTTTTGAGGGAAGTTCGGCTGCTAGAAGAATCTATCGAATCGATGGTTTAAAGAGTGAAGATGTAGCTACTTATTTAAGGGATTTAAATGCGCATGTTCAGCGACAAATCCTCATTAAAGCGCTTGAAAATAAGTTGCTTAATCCCTCTTTAAGTCCTGAAAAGCGAGGAATTTATGAAGCCGAACTAGTTGTGCAGAGAGCTCAGGAAAAAGTAGGTTATAATGCGTTCAACCATAATTGTACTACAGTTACAGTAGCAGCTTTACGAGCAGGTGGATTAATAATCCCGGGTGCTCTGTTGGCCACACCGAGTTGGTTAGATGGAGTTGCTCGAGCAGACACGACTCATTATCATGGCCTCACTCTTGAGGAATTTACAGCGGAATTAAGACACGCAGCTGCGACCAGAGTGCGCGCTGGCGCTGACGAGGGTGCAGGTGTAGGTGTAGGTGCAGCTATAGCAGCTACGCCTTATACCATTGTACGGCCTCATGCCGCTTTTGCTTTTGAGCCTATGGCAAGATTAGGTGCGGAATTATTGGGGGATCGTTATAAAGTGCCTGTGTCTGAGCGAACTCCTATCACAGAGGAAGAGATGGCTGCAGCTGAGACGGCTCGTGAAGCACGGGAACAAGCGCAAAGATCTGCTTTACCAGCCCGTCCAGCATACAGAAGAGTTGTGGGATTGGGCGGTGATTGGCCAGGGAGAAGGGCAGGTACTGATGCTGGTGCTGGTGCTGGTGCGGCGGCGGCTTCAGCCCCTTCTCCATCCCCTATTGCAGCTACCGTAAGGAGCTCAGCTGTTCCTGCAGTCGGTGATTTGATACTATCTGGACCTGCTGGTGCTGGTGTGGCTTCAGGGGGATTAGCTGCTGCTGACTCTTCGGCTTCAGGAAAAGATGAGGCACATGGTGAAGACGAGGGAGGAAGCGGCCTAGGGCCGAGATAGTTATATCCAAGTGTTACAATTGAAACGAGGTGAATGATGAGATGGCTAGAAGAAACTATTAATAGGTGGGTTTTCTGGGTTACCAATGCGGACGCAGTGAAAGCCGAAATAGAACGAGCCAGAGTTTTGGTGACAGAAGATAAGTTAGATGAAGCGGTGGCTTTATTAAAAGAACTTAAGGCAAGCAATCCTTCGGAATCTAGCCAAGGTCTTATAAAGATTTATGAGCAAGAGCTTCGTGATGAGAAAGCAGACGAAGTGAATAAACTGATTCGTGCGGATCAATATGATCGCCTTGTATCCCTTTTTGACTCAGCAGTCTTTTATGAAAAGATGCCTAGTTTGGTGGAGTACATGTCTAAGCATGCAGCCCCTCTAAGAAAGCCTGCCTAAGCAGGCTCTACTTTAATTTACAGTAAGATTTTCCCATGAAATAAGTTGGGTTGCCTCATCTAGTGAGACTCGGTGATACGGTTGCTTCACTTGCCCACTTGAAATACTCCTCTTTACCCCCATCTAGATCTTCTCAACATATTGTAGGAGATTAGCATGACAATTGAAGCCCAAGAACAAACCCTCGGTTTTGAAGCCGAAGTAAAGCAGCTACTGAGTTTGGTAGCTCATTCCTTATATTCCAATAAAGAGATTTTTTTGCGCGAATTGGTATCCAATGCCTCTGATGCGGCTGATAAATTACGCTATGAAGCTTTAACCGATGCCGCATTATATGAGACCGATCCCGAGCTCAAGATTATTGTCGAAGTAGATAAGAAAGCACACACCATCACGTTGTGTGATAACGGTATTGGCATGAGTCGTGAAGAGGTAATTGAAAATTTGGGTACCATCGCTAAGTCTGGTACTCGGGCCTTCCGCGAATTGCTTGAAAATAATAAAAAAGATAATTCTCAATTGATTGGCCAATTTGGGGTGGGTTTTTACTCGGCCTTTATTGTTTCAGATCGAGTGGTGGTGCGCACGCGTCGTGCCGGTGCACAAGCTGATCAAGGTGTGTATTGGGAATCTAATGGTGAAGGCGAATACACGATTAAGAATGTTGAGAAGGCTTTGCGTGGCACTGAAGTTATTTTGTATATTAAGAAAGAAGCCGAAGAATTTTTAGATGAATTTCGTTTGCGCACTATCATTAAGAAATATTCCGATCATATTTTGCTGCCCATTATGATGCCAAAAATGCAGATGGGTGATGATAAAAAAGAAGAAGTGAGCGATGAATTTGAGGCAGTTAACAAAGCGAATGCTTTGTGGACTTTGCCCAAGAATGAAATCACTCAGGAACAATATGAGCAGTTATATCAAGATATCAGCCATGATTATGAACCACCGTTAATGTGGAACCATAGTCGAGTCGAAGGTAAAACCGAATACACTAATTTGTTGTATATTCCGAAGCACGCGCCTTTTGATTTGTGGCAACGTGAGCCGCAAAAAGGCTTGAAGTTGTATGTGCGGCATGTCTTTATTATGGATAATGCTGAGCACTTTTTACCGAATTATTTACGCTTTGTGAAAGGGATAATTGACTCTAATGATCTGCCCTTAAATATTTCCCGTGAATTACTGCAAGCGAATCAACTGACGGATCAGATGCGTGCCGGCTGCGTGAAAAAGATTCTGGGTATGCTCGAGGATATGCTAAGCCAAGAACCGGAAAAATATAAAATATTTTGGAAGGAGTTTGGTCAAGTATTGAAAGAAGGGCCAGCTGAAGATTTTGCTAATAAAGATCGTATTGCTAAATTATTACGCTTTGCGTCAACGCATGAGAATACTGAGGACCAAAATGTTAGCATCGCCGATTATGCAGGGCGCATGAAAGACGGGCAAAACAAGATTTATTATATTACAGCTGATACCTTCACATCGGCTAAGAATAGCCCACTATTGGAAGTATTCCGTAAAAAGGGAATTGAAGTTTTGTTGCTCACCGATCGTGTTGATGAGTGGTTGGTTGCGCACTTCCCTGAATTTGAAGGCAAACAATTCCAATCCGTCGCCAAAGGTAAATTGGATTTTGATGATAAGGAAGACAAACAAAAAGACGAAGAGCTCAAACAAGAAGAGCAAAACTTTGAGAGCGTGTTAAAGCAAGTTCGCGAAGTTTTAGGGGACAAGGTCAAAGAAGTGCGTTTAACCCATCGCTTAGTCGATTCACCCGCGTGTGTGGTGTTCGATGAAAATGATATGGGTGGTCATTTGGCGCGTTTGATGAAAGCCGCGGGACAAGCTATTCCTGGTTCAAAACCTATTTTGGAACTTAATCCTGAACACCGCATCATTATGCGTTTGAAGGAAGAAGCGGATGACACACGTTTCGCGCGATGGACAGAAGTATTGTTGGCCCAGGCTTTGTTGGCGGAAGGTGAGCAGCTTGAAGATCCAGCCGCTTTTGTGAAGCAGCTGAATGAGTTGTTGTTGTCTTGATAGAGTAGAGTGCGTTTGTCTTGTAGCAACTGTCTTGAAGCTTAAGCTTCAAGACAGTTGCTACAAGACAAGAGATGACAGTACTTGAGTCTCAGAATATACTGCTTTGCCTAACAGGAGACTGATCATGAGCAAACACGGAACGTTACTTCTTCTTCTCTTTAGTTCTAGCATCTTTGCAGACCAGTATTTGTGCTCCACCAATATGCAGTATGTTTATACCGGTGATACGCAGCAAAGTGTGATTACCGCCTGTGGTAAGCCTGATCAAATCATTAATCAAAACGCGCAAAATCCAGTGGCAGCTGCTGGAGGAACTATAGTTTGGTTTTATCAAACTGCTGCTAGTAACCAAGCGGGTGTTTCTAATAATGGATTTAGTGCTGCTGCAGGTGTGATAGCCGGCGCGGCTCCCACTGTCAATATAGGTCCGCGGCAGGTTAATATTTCAACCAACCGTCCGCCGCCGGTTAATTTAGCCATTGCCTTTATGAATGGTCAGGTGTCTGGAATTCAGCAAATGACATCACCCAGCACTCTGGGTTTGGGCGCCAGAAACGCCGGTCAACCGCTCAGCAGTTACACGTGTCCCAATGGTGTGGTGCAAATGGGTTCATCAATGAATGATGTGGCGAGCGCTTGTGGTCTGCCGGTTTTTCAGAAGAATATGCTGCAAAAAACGCCTATGCCGCAGCAAAACGCGGCTGTGACGGGAGCTGCAACTTTATTGATCTATAAACCCCAATCTTATTTGCCCCCCCAAACCTTTGTTTTTCAAAATGGTTTGTTGATTGGACAGAAGTAAGCCCCCCCTCAAGCGCGTTTCACCGTTTTTCTGCGTAGCGACCAAGCTTGGAGTATGAGAATTAATCTTGCTCCAAGAGAAATCTTCCAGTAACATGGCCGGGTGTTTCGAGCTTATTGTCCTTGGTGAGAATATAGTTTCGAGTGTTTTGACGAGTGCTTGTGGTCTGTTCCAATTGGTTCATGTTCCGAGGACCGTCTTCAATTAAGAGTCTAGTAAGGGGTAGGTAGTATGAGTAATCGTAAAATTTTCGTAGGTAATCTGGCTTGGGGTATTACGGAAGAAGAATTAAAAGATGAATTCGGTAGCTGTGGCACAGTAGAAGAATTAAACATCATTAAAGATCAAGCCACTGGACGTTCCAGAGGTTTTGGTTTCGTTAAATTTGCAACACCTGAAGAAGCTGAAAAAGCTGCGCAAATGATGAATGGTAAAGAAATCCAAGGACGCGCTATGAACGTTAACATGGCGAAAGACAAAAAAGAAAAAGAACGTTGGTAGACATACCAAATTAAAAAAGGGGCCATTGGCCCCTTTTTTTTGTTCTGTCGGGGCCATTTGTAGCTCGGGCTTGTAGGGGTCGGCCCCCGTGCCTGCTCTTTCAGTTGGGTGTATGTTTGATAAATAACAACAATGCGTAATGCACGGGCCGTCCTGTGTGCAGATGGGGTAACTGGCATCGATGTACGATTGAGAGGGCACCCACGGGGGGGCGCCCCTACAAACACAAACGCAAACGCAAACGCAAACGCAAACGCAAACGCAAACGCAAACGCAAACGCAAACGCAAACACAAACACAAACACAAACGCAAACGCAAACGCAAACGCAAAAAAATTGATAAAATTTAAAAAATTGAATGTGTAATTGCTATTACTGCACAGCCTAAAATCAACACCGATCTTGTAGGGGCCGGCCCCCGTGCCTGCCCTCTTTCAGTTGGGTGTATGTTTG
>JBDNGR010000078.1:0-6760 GCA_041689165.1 Coxiellaceae bacterium | reverse complement strand
CTATAACTTTCGACCCTCAAGCGGCGAAGTTTTAAGTTTCAGCTTGCGAGCAGTGGCCCGATGACATTCCGCAAAAGCGAAGGAATAGTGGGGCTCTTTCGAGCTTTTGTGATTGAGGAAGCGGGCTAATGCGAGTCAAGATGAAGCTTACAACTCGCATCTTGGGGTGCGAGAGGTATAAATTAAGAAAATCTTAATTAGGACGCCTCAATCGCTTGCACGGTGATATCACGCAAAGTTTCAAGTGTTTGATGATCGATGTTAAGCGGCGGCAGCCAATATAGAGTATTGCCAATGGGTCGTAACAAAGCACCTTGCTGCAAAGCTTGTTGGTAAAGAGCAAAACCGCGCCGTTGTTTAGGATGCTCTACTTTCAAATCTCCAGCGACGATACCACCAATCGAGCGAATATTACTTAGTTGCTTCGTTTCAAAAGCCACGGATTGAAACAGCTGTAACAAATACGTTTCTTGCATTTGTACTTGATCAAGTATTTTCTCTTCTTCCAAGATTTTTAAAGTTTCTAAAGCGACTGCACAAGCTAATGCATTACCGCTATGCGTATGAGAATGCAAAAATGATTTGCCACTTTCGTAATCATCATAAAACAAATCATAGATTTTATCTGACATCAAGGTCACACTTAAAGGTAAAAATCCGCCAGTCAATCCTTTAGCTAAACACAAAAAATCCGGCTCAATTTGTGCATGATCACACGCCAGCCACTGTCCTGTACGACCTAAACCGGTCATGATTTCGTCGGCAATTAAATGTACGTCATACTGTTTAGTCCAAGCGCGTAAACGTTTTAAAAAATCAGCGCTGTAAATGCGCATACCCGCGGCGCCCTGCACAATAGGTTCAACAAGAATGGCCGTCAGTGAGTGCGCTAGCGGATTTAATTGTGCTTCGATCTCAGGCCACACGGCACTGCAGTCTTGCCACAGTGGATCCGATTTTCCACTGACATAGGGAATATTATTTAAGAAATGGGTTTTAGCTAACAGTGTTTGATAAGGCTTGCGATAAATCGGATCAGCGGTCATCGCCAAAGCACCACAGGTTTCACCGTGATAAGCCGCACTCAAGGCCATAAATTGTGTGCGCTTTGTTTGATTCATGAGTTCGCGGCTATGCAAGCTCATCTTGATGGCGATTTCTACCGCCGATGATCCATCGCAGGCATACATCACATGATTTAAACTGGGACTTAATTTAGCTAAACGTTGCGCTAACTCCACAATCACTTCATGGGTTGTACAATCAAAAATAACATGCTCGAAGCGCTGCATTTGATCAAGTAATGCACTTTGCAAACGCGGATGGGCATGGCCTAAAGATTTACACCACCAACTGGAAATCGCATCAATCAGCACTCGTCCATCGGCTAATTCTATTAAGGCTCCTTTAGCAGAACGCACGACTTGTGGTTTGAGTTGTGCTAAGTCCTTCATTTGCATAGCAGGATGCCAGTTATGCAATAAATCTAAAGAAGCCCAATCTTGCATGGTAAACCACCTTTTTAAAATCTGGTTGACAACAAAGGCATGCAGATTATCATGAGTCCATTTTAGGCACTAGATGAAAAGGACAATGAGCATGAGATTACGCCACGACTGGACCACCACAGAAATTGACGACTTATTTGAACGTCCTTTGATGGATTTGTTATTCGAAGCGCAAAGTATTCATCGCCAACATTTTGCACCGAATCAAGTACAACGTAGCACTCTCTTAAGCATCAAAACCGGCAGCTGTCCGGAAGATTGCTCTTATTGCCCACAAAGCGCGCACTACAACACTGAACTTAAAAAAGAAAAATTATTTGATCTTGCTGATGTGTTAACTAAAGCACGCTCAGCTAAAGCCAATGGCGCCACTCGTTTCTGTATGGGTGCCGCTTGGCGCAAACCTCCTAAAAAAGAAATGCCACGAGTTGCGGAAATGGTACGCGAAGTAAAAGCTTTGGGACTAGAAACTTGCGTGACACTCGGCATGCTCGATGATGATGATGTTGAGCAATTAAAGTGTGCGGGCCTTGATTACTACAATCACAATCTCGACACCTCTCCTGAATATTATGAAAAAATCATTAGTACTCGTAGCTACCAAGATCGTTTAGATACTTTAGAGCGCGTGCGCAATTCTGGCATCAATGTTTGTTGTGGCGGTATTGTAGGCATGGGAGAAGCACGCGAAGATCGCGTCAAGTTTTTACAACAAGTCGCCAATCTACCAGAGCATCCACAAAGTGTGCCAATTAATCGCTTAGTTAAAGTAGAGGGCACCCCACTGCAAGATGCGGAAGACCTGAGCAATTTCGAGTTTGTGCGCACTCTCGCGGTAGCGCGTATTATAATGCCTAAATCGATGCTACGTTTATCCGCAGGACGCGAAACGATGAGCGATGAAATGCAAACGCTTTGCTTTATGGCAGGCGCTAATTCTATTTTCTATGGTGAGAAATTGTTAACCACGCCTAATCCTGAAACCGATCGTGATTTAGCTTTGTTTAAACAGCTCGGTATTGTCGATATGGCTTTACAAGCAGCCTAGTAGTGATAGAAGAACTACTCCAACAACGTCTTGAAGCACAGCGCCAACAACACCGTTGGCGCTTGCGGCATGTCCACACGCCAAAGCATGATGCGACTGTTATTTACCAAAAAAAAGACTTACTTTCATTCTCCAGCAATGATTACTTAGGTCTAGCTACTCATCCAGAAGTCATTCAAGCCTTGCAAATCGCAGCTCAGCACTATGGTGTCGGCAGTACTGGTTCCGCGTTGATATCCGGTTATTCCAATGCTCATCACGAACTTGAAATAGCCTTTGCTGAATTCACCCATCGTGATCGTGCCATTTTCTTTGGCAGCGGCACTCTCGCTAATTTGGGGGTGATTACAGCTCTGATGCAACAGCGCTCTGATCAAATATATCAAGACAAACATAATCATGCTTCATTGATTGATGCCGCACTGCTCAGCAAAGCCAAACTGATCCGCTATCCACATCATCAATTAAATAGCTTGAAATTAGCTTTACAAGCACCTTGCGCAAGCTCTTCACAAAGCTTGCGCCTTATCGTCAGTGAAAGCGTATTTAGCATGGATGGCTCAATTGCCGATTTACATCAATTAGCCGAATTAGCTAAGCAATATCACAGCATACTCATGATCGATGACGCACATGGTATTGGCGTGCTCGGTACATCCGGCAAAAGCGTTGCGCATTATTTAACTCAAGATGAATGCCCGCTGATCGTCTGCCCTATAGGTAAGGCCTTTGGCGGTTACGGCGCCTTAGTCGCAGGCAGCGATATAATCATTGAAAGCATCTTACAGTTTGCGCGCTCGTATATTTACACCACCGCAGCACCACCGGCTTTAGCGAGCAGCGCACTGGTTGCGCTTAAATTAATTCAAAGCGATGATTGGCGTCGTGAAAAACTGCAGGGATTGATTGGATATTTTAAGAAAAAAGCGGCCGAGCTTGAATTAAAGTTATTGGAATCAGCCACTCCGATTCAAAGTATCGTGCTAGGTGATTCAGCAAAGGCACAGTTCTTAAGTCAAGCGCTCTTAGCGAAAGGTATTTATGTGCGTGATATCCGACCTCCAACCGTGGCCGAAGGCAGTGCACGCCTGCGTGTATCTCTAACCGTCAAACACTCCGAAGCTGATATTGATCGCTTAATGCAAGTGCTACGAGACCTAATCAAAAATGAACTTTAATTAAAGGGCACCTCTATAAATTAGATATTTTGGCTTAATACGCGGCGTACGGTTTTTGAGCGTCCGCTGTTTATGAGCGATAAATGAGGATTTGAGAAAAACGTGCAACAAAGCATTAAGACAAAAGAGCAATTTACAGAGGTGCCCTAAAATGAAACTCCACTATCAAACTCAAGGCCAAGGACCTTTGCTCGTGTTACTACACGGTTGGGGTTTTAGTCATTCAGTTTGGCAAAACTTAATACCGCCACTCGCACAGCACTATACTGTGATGAGTTTTGATCTACCCGGCTTTGGTCAAAGCCCATTTGATTCAAACATAAATTCCTTAGCAAGCTTTAGCGAAGCTGTGCTGAAAAACATTCCCACTGACGCCATTGTAATGGGCTGGTCACTCGGCGGTATAGTAGCGCAGTACTTAGCCATTCATTATCCCCAAAAAATTACGCAATTGATTGCCGTTGCCAGCACACCTTGCTTTGTCAAACAAGATCAATGGCCCGGGGTGAATGCAGAACTACTAAAGAGCTTTGCAGATGAATTGCTTGATAACTACCCAAAAATTATGCAGCGTTTTATTAATCTACAATTTTTCGGCACCGAGATTGATCGAGAACTGGTTAAAAATTTGCAACAACAGATCATCCAAACTCCCCCTAGCCCGGCAGCCTTGCGCTTGGGTCTGGAATTATTACTCAAGGCGGATTTACGGAGCGAATTACATAAAATTCAGGGCTCTATTCGCTTCATTCTGGGAAAACTCGATGTATTAGTACCGCTGAGCCTTAGCAAAGTTTTGCAGAGCCTAAACCAAAAAATCCGTATTGAGATTATCAATGGTGCCGGGCATGCAGCTTTCATTTCTCATCCTGCAGCATTTTTAGCAACCACAGGATTACTACCATGAAAGCTACTGAATGGCCTCGCGCAAGCGCTTACCAGCAAAAGAAGATTGCGCTGCATTTTTCAAAAGCCGCACTGCAATATGAAAATGCGGCTTTATTACAACGCGAAATCGGTGTTGAACTAATGGCCAGTATTGACCGAAAATCAGCACCCCAAGCGATACTCGATTTAGGTTGCAGCACAGGCCACTTTTCTCAAAAACTAAAAGAAAATTTTCCAGACGCACACATTATTGCTATGGACATAGCACCCGCCATGCTCGCACAAGCCAAGCAAAAAATTTTGAAAAACTTGCTGCTGGCAACAATGGAAGAATTGCCTTTGGTGAACAATAGTATTGATTTAATTTTTGCTAATATGAGTTTGCAATGGAGCTCAGACTTATTGAGTAATTTGTTTGAGCTAAAACGTGTACTAAAGCCCACCGGCCAATGTTTATTTAGTGTTCCAGGGCCCCACACCTTAATTGAACTAAAACACAGCTGGCAGCAAGTTGACCATAGCACTCACGTCAATCAATTCACGAATCTACTGACCATTCAGCATCATCTGCAGACCGTCGGCTTTAAAGATATAATTCTGCGTCACAAAAATTATGAGCTTGAATATCATTCGGTGATAGCAATGATGCAACACTTAAAAGCTACCGGTGCAGATTGCCTCTTAAGCCAAGGCCACCCACTAACGGGCAAAACCAAATTTAAACAAATGATCGAATCTTATGAAAAACTTCGTAAAGTGAATGGTTTATTGCCTTGCACTTACGAAATCACTTTTGCAGAGGCACGCATATGACCGCAAAACGCATATTTATTACTGGAACTGATACCGATGCGGGCAAAACTTATGCCGCCTGTGCTTTATTGAATAGCTTGAAGCAAAGTGGCCTCACGACTTTAGGCATTAAACCTGTTGCCAGTGGCGCCATTCAAACGGCGGATGGTTTACGAAGTGCTGATGCACTAGCGCTGCAATCAGCCGCGACAATGCCACTTCCGTACCAACAAATTAATCCCTTTGTCTTTGAAGAGCCGATTGCACCTCATCTCGCCGCGCAACACAATTCACAAAAACTCGGCGTAAAAACATTAATGCAAACTTGCGCCCCAGCACTCAAACAAAAAGTCGATTGCATTGTGATAGAAGGTGCCGGCGGCTGGCTGGTACCCCTTAACTCACAAGAAACTTTAGCGGATTTTGCAGCGGCACTCGATGCCGAAATTATTTTGGTAGTGGGGATGCGCCTGGGCTGTATCAATCATGCATTACTAACGGCCGCAAACATTCAAGCACGCGGCTTAAAGTTTGCCGGTTGGATCGCGAATTGCATAGACCCTGCAATGCTTTGCCTGGAAGAAAATATCGCCTGCTTACAAAAGCACATTACGGCGCCTTTATTAGCCACACTCGCTTATCAGGTAGAACATCTTGATATAAAAATGAATTAGCGTCAGTTGTGATTTACTATCCCGGCTACAAATTGAGGGTAATTTTTCCAAATGCAATCTTATTTGTCCTTGAAAAGTAATACTATTAAGCCTCAAACGAGATCGCATTTGTTGTAATGCCATCTCAATTTTCAGTACGAGAAGGCAAGTGCCAACTAACCCTAGAACTATGGTTGAATACCACCATCGCCTGCACCTGCCATTACCAGTACCTGTAAGTTTTCAGACCTTATTGTTGTATCACCCAAAGTCGGAAATACGCCAGGCGTGAATATGACAACAGGAGCTAAGTTTGATAAACGTTTAGAATCAATCTTAAGCTTAGAACATAATCCTGAAATGCATTCGTCTAATTCGGCTTCAGCGCCATATAAAAACGGTGCAACTTCTTCACTGATACGTTTATGGAAGTGAGCTATTTGAGCCGATGTTTTTTCAGCAGAATCACCACTATAACTGTGTGAAGACGTAGTTTCAGGTAGTGTATCGTTCTTTCTGTAAATTTAAATAAGGCTTGAAAAAAGCAAGCCATGATTTATTCTTTTTTTGGTCTAACAAAGAAAGGATATAAAACATGGCTTGCGAAACGAATGATATCAAAGTTGGTGGGATTATTGAACAATTGTGCAATGAAGGATTTGATGGGATCACTGGTGCGGTCATTACCTTATT
>JBDNGR010000077.1:0-5088 GCA_041689165.1 Coxiellaceae bacterium | reverse complement strand
ATGAATGAGGAGGGGAGAAATAATGTCTTTTTCTCTTCGGCGAAAATGTTTCGTGATGCCATCAATAATTTTTTTGATAAGACGTTGCCAAAAATTGCGCAATCACTTCGAGGGCGAATTAATGACAACTTTCAGACGATAAATCCAGCACCTTCAAGTTGAATGGGTATATATAAATCCCGGCCTGATCAAATTCTTTTGTTGAAAAGCTAAAATATTTTTTAGCTTCTTTCGGCCTCATTGGTCCAAGCGTGAGCCTGGTTTCGTAGCTTAGATCTTTTAAATCCAGCACTATCTGTAAATCGTTTGGCTGACCTAAGGTGTTAGACAATTGATCTGAAAAAAAATTTGAACGAATGTGATTGTTTATTTCTTCAAAACTGATACCACAAGGGATGAAGCATTTAGTTCTCACTCCGAACCTTTTAATTTGAGGGATATTATATTCATTAAGCTTAGCTAGTTTTTTCCAGAATGAAGAAGCCTGCTCTTTGAAATAGTTGCAGGTAGGTGGGTTATAAACAGTAAAACCTACATTTTGATAGCTGACTACAGCTCCTTTTTGACTTATTCCCTGCTCAGTATCAAAAAAGTTCACTAAATTGTTTTCAATTTTCCAATGAGGAAATAATCCTTCATTTTTGACGTAATCGGCTATAAGCCCCTCTTCGGTCCAAAAATATTGCAGAGGCTGTATGCCTAAGCTCTAAGGTGTGCTCAGTCACATAAATTCTTTCAGGATTAATTTTAGCCATGATTCATTATTACCAGGCTGAAGGTGATCAGAGTCCTATAGAAATCAGTTGTACAAGTCAATTATTTCCGAGTATTCTCATTATCAGAAGCTATAATTTGTGCTAGAGTATCGTCTCAATATAACCCTAATAAAAAGAAATCCCTATGTCTGAAATCGTTATTTATACGGCAAAAGACGGTCATATTGAGCTAGAGGTTAGCCTAGCTGAGGAAACCGTTTGGGTGACCCAAAAGCAATTGGCCGAGTTATTTGATAAAAATATCCGCACTATTTCTGAACATATTAACAATATTTTTCAAGAGGCTGAACTCGAAGAAAGTTCAGTTGTCCGGAATTTCCGGATAACTGCCGCGGATGGTAAAAGTTATGAAGCTAAGCATTATAATCTAGATGTAGCCATTTCTGTGGGTTATCGGGTGCGCTCTAAACAAGGAACAGCTTTTCGACAATGGGCCACAACCACCCTTAAAGATCACCTCATTAGAGGCTATACGATCCATAAGCCACGCTTAGCAGAACAAGGCCTTCATGAACTACAACAAACCGTTGAGTTACTTCAAAAGACCCTGGTCCATCGTGAGCTGGTCAATGAATTGGGTTCAGAGGCTATTCAACTGATTTTAAGCTACGCTAAGACCTGGAGCCTTTTATTAGCTTATGACGAAGATCGGCTTAATCTACCCAAACAAACGAGACTCTCGTCCTTCCAGCTCAACTATGAAACGGCTGCCAACGCAATAACGACACTTAAACAGGATTTAATCGCTCGGAAGGAAGCCACTCCCCTCTTCGGCAGTGAGCATGATCACGGTCTTGAAAGCATTCTTAATAACGTTGAGCAAACTTTTGATGGTAAAGCATTATATGGTAGCGCTGAAGAAAAAGCGGCGCATCTTTTATACTTTATTATCAAGGATCATCCTTTTACCGATGGCAACAAACGAATTGGTTGTTTGATTTTTTTAATTTATTTAAAAGCGCAGCATTTACCCATTAAGCTCAATGACAATGGGTTGGTAGCACTGGCACTCTTGATTGCCGAAAGTAATCCATCACAAAAAGATATTCTGGTTCGCTTAGTCGTTAATCTACTGGTGGATTAAAGAATGAAGCCTAAAGCAGAACTCATCAAACCCTTATTTATAGTGCTCGATGGCTCGAAGCAAATGGGAAACGCCATTATTGAGTTTACCCATGATGATTATAATAAAGAGCTTGGAACAACTCTCATTAATGCAAAAGATGATGCGGAAGCGATTTCCTCTTTCTTGAGTGAATTTAAAGACTCACCTGAAACCTTACGATCGTATAGCAAAGAAATTGAGCGTTTATTGCTTTGGTGTATTCACGTTGGCAAAATCAATATTTCAAGCTTAAGACGTAATCATTTACTGGAATATCAGGATTTTTTAAAAAATCCCTCCCCTAAAAAATGCTGGTGTGGTCCCAGTGCAGCGAGGCAAACAAAAGAAGGGTTTGTGAATGAAAACTGGAGACCCTTTGTTAAGGGTTTAGGAAATAGCTCTGTCAACAAAGGCTTAACTATTTTAGACTCATTTTTTAATTACTTAGTACAGTGCAATTATTTGACGGGTAATCCCTTAGCTATGGATCGTCGCCGTAAAAAAAGAAATAAGTCAAAATCGAACATTATTGATCGTTATTTAGAATTAGAAGAGATAAACGCAACCTTAAAAGCCCTATCACACTACCCTATTGATAATGATAAGCAAGCATTTCAAGTTATACGGGCACGGTACATTATTTTATTGCTATTCTATACCGGACTTCGTATCGCTGAAGCTGCAAATCATCTCATGGGAAATTTTTTGCAGCGAGAAGAGAATTGGTTTTTACGTGTTTTGGGCAAAGGTAAAAAACTGAGGGAAATCCCTATTCCCGATGAATTGTTGCATGCTCTACAAGCATTTAGAGTGAATAGTGGCCTCTCCTCTCCCCTGCCCAAATTCAGGGAAAAAATGCCACTCATTCCTATGCAAAATTTAAATCAGCCGATTAGCATGCGGCGTATTGACCAGATTCTAAGATGGGCGTTTAATTTAGGGGCAAATTATTTTGAGCCGGATGAACCTAGACGCGCCTCTAAATTACGCGCGGCTTCTGCACACTGGTTGCGCCATAGTTATGTCACCTACTTACTGGATTCAGGTGCTCCACTGAAAGTAGTTCAAGAAAATGCTGGGCACAGCGATGTTGGTACAACGATGCATTATCGCCATGTAGCTCAAACTGATCGACATGAAGCGACTCGCCATTTATCCTTGTCAAAAAAAATAAAATATCAGCCAGAATATTAGGGCCCATTCACAAGTGAAGTGCCATTGAAAATTTCAGTCATTCACTGAAGTGGCCAGCTAAAGACCTCAAGAGTAAGCTCTTTAAAGTTCTAGAAAAACTTAAAGCGGAGCGTACCAGGGGAAATGAGACAAAATCTGTGTGGAGCTAAGAGCTAAATTAGATTGCCATACACACCTCAGGTTGTCCAGATTTATTCCCTGTTTCAATTGACTGTGGTGGATTAATGTACACTGCTTTTTGTAGTTTTTTTAGTTGTGGTTGCTTATGATTAAAGCGGTCCGGATTGGCAAGGAAAGCTTGCATAAGCACCGCCTGTCGTTGCTCAAGAATACCCTGACCTCGCTGATAATGTACAGATTCTGGTGTTAACCAGGCGATCCCTGAATGGTAATGCTCTTTGTTATACCAAGGGAAAAATTGCTGACAAAACGCTTCACCGTGTTGCAGTGATTGGCATCGCGCGGGGAACTCCGGTCTATATTTCAACGTTTTAAAATGTGATTCAGAAAAAGGGTTGTCATTGCTGGTATAAGGCTGGTTGTGCGTTTTGGCGATTCCAAGATGCTCCAATAGTTGTGCCACAGTATGAGACTTCATACTTGGCCCATTATCCGCATGTAGGGTCAGTTGATCAGGTTGAACGCCTTGCTTCAAAGCAGACGCTTGTATTAATTTTCGAGCGAGTTCTTGTGACTCACAATCAGCAATGAGCCAACCCACAACATAACGACTGAAAATATCCATGATAACGTACAGATGGTAGTAAACCCATTTTGTAAGACCAAGCAGTTTTGTTATACCCCATGACCATAGCTCATTTGGACGCGTTGCAATCAACTCAGGCTTGACGGCATCACGATGATTCCGCTGTATACGCCTATCTGTGGATTCTCCCTGCTCTGCCAAAATACGGTACATCGTTCGAGGAGAGCAATAGTACTCCCCCTTATCAATCAACGCGTAATAAACATCGTAAGGTGTTTTATCGATAAAGCGCTCACTGTGCAATAAATCAAGAACACATTGCTTCTCTTGATCGTTAAGGGCGTTAACGGGTGTGTTCGAGTGCACCTGGCCATCCTGCGTATATTTATTGCTTTCCAAGTGGCGGTAATAAGTAGCACGCGAAATATGCATTGCAGAACAAAGCATATTAACTGAAATGGATTTATTTTGACCCGTTTGTGAAATAATATCCATTAATTCACCTCGTTGCTGTCGTGTGAGAGGATGTGCGTCCCAAGCAACTCCGAGACTTTTTTTTGGAGCTCAATAATAGCCTGCGCTTGGGCCAACCTCTTTTTTAATTGCTCAATTTCCCTAGCCATATGATCGGTGCGCGCGGTCTTGGTAATGGCTATCTTACCACTATCACTCAGTCCCAGTTGATTTCTCCATGCTGTTATACGTGAAGAATATATACTTTCACGGCGCAACAAAGCGCCACGTTCCGACCCATTACTACATGCATCATAAGCAGTTACTATTTTCAGCTTATATGCATTAGTAAATTTACGTTTCGGTGTCCTTATAGCTTTAACTTGAGGATCTGGCGTAGACTTATTTGCGTCAATCTGTTCATTATCGATACTTGCTCTCAATTGCGAAGTGTAATTTTCTTTTGATAACATTTTAACAATTTCCCTACCACCCTCATGAAAGTAGTTTTACCTTATTTTTGTCTCACTGTCGCTGGCACAGAGGGGTTTGTGTTTGTGTTTGTGTTTGTGTTTGTGTTTGTGTTTGTAGGGGCGGGTCCCCGTACCCGCCCTCTTTCAGTTGGGTGTATGTGCGGCAAACAGCATCGATGTACGATTAATAGGGCACCCACGGGGGGGCGCCCCTACAAACGCAAGCCCAAGCTACGGAATAATTGAATTTAGTCTATACCTCTCGACCCTCAAGCGGCGAAGTTTTAAGTTTCAGCTTGCGAGCAGTGGCCCGATGAGGATTGAATAAAAGCGAAGGAATAGTGGGGCTCTTTCGAGCTTTTGTGATTGAGGACGCGGGCT
>JBDNGR010000076.1:0-7078 GCA_041689165.1 Coxiellaceae bacterium | reverse complement strand
TTGGATGATGAGACTAGCGAGACCTTAATTCAGCGCGAAGATGACAGGGCGGCGACGGTTCGTAAACGTCTGGAAGTTTACCATCGCCAGACGGCGCCATTGATTGATTACTACCATACTTGGGCAGAAAGCCAAGATCCATTGGCACCAAAGTTTCATCGAGTAATCGGTACCGGTTCAGTCACAGATGTGCGGGCCAAAATTAGAAAGGTTTTGGGCTTGTAGGGCTGTAGCGGCGGCTCTGGTGTGACAGTTGAGTGCCCGCGCTTTCTTTGAATTAACCGCGGCCTTGGGGGCGGGTCTGGTGTGTTGGTTGTGCGCCCACCTTCGTTCAATTAACCACGGTCTTGTAGGGGCGGGCCCCCGTGCCCGCCCTCTCTCAGTTGGGTGCATGTTTGACAAATAACATCAATGCGTAATGCACGGGCCGGCCTGTGTATCTGTGCGATAAATGGCATTGATGTGCGATTGAAAGGGCAACCACCCAATTATCCACACAAGTATTGTCCCTACAGCAAGCCGCGGCTTGGTGAGCGGGGCTGGTGTGTAAGAGATGATTTTGTTTGTGCGACCCCACACGTTATCTGCCCCATTAAAAAAGCCGCTCAAAGAGCGGCTTTTTTAATCAACCGAATGAAGAATTTTACTTCTTCTTGACAACCCGACGTGCAGTCTTACGAACAGCTTTTTTAGGAGCGGCTTTCTTGGTGCTACGACGGGCAGTCTTGCTAACAGCTTTTTTAGGAGTGGCTTTTTTAGTACTACGAAGTTTAGTCTTACGAGCAGCTTTAGCAGCAGAAGCTACTTTAGCCTTACGAGGAGTTTTTCTCACGGTCTTTTTCTTCGCTGTAGAAGCAGTGCTTGTCTTCTTACGGCGAGTAGTGATCTTTTTCTTCTTAGCTGCAGCAGGTGTAGCTGCCTTACGGGTCTTCCTTACAGTTTTGCCTGCAGCTTTTTTAGTGCTAGCTGGGCGTGGCTTAGGTTTAACTACTTTCTTTGCACTAGCCGTAGATGCTGTACGCGTCTTTCGTTTGGTGCTAGCTTTTCTTGTAATTGCCATGCTGATTTCTCCTTAAAATAATTTCCTAAAACAAAAACACCGAGGACAATTGTACAAAAAATTTTTCAAAATGCCAATAAATTATTGATTTAGGTGGTTTTTAAGGAAAGTGCGGCTATTATTTTGGCGTGAATTCGGTATAGTGAGCACAGAATTTGTATGCTAAAAATTTTTACAAAAGAACATATTTTAGCTAAAAAATAGGCATTTTCACCCATTTCACATTTTTGACAGGAGACTCTTCAAGCTTTATGGACGATTCCGCACTCATCTACTCCCTCTTTGTTATTTTTGCCGGTGCTGCTGTACTTTCTACCCTTGCTCTGCTCACTCGACAGTCACTTTTGGTAGCTTACATGGTATTAGGCGCCTTAATTGGTCCCTGGGGTTTAAAGTTCATCAATGATTCATCGATTGTGAAACTGGTTGGCGATATGGGAATCATCTTCCTATTATTTTTGCTGGGCCTGAACTTGCCGCCGCAGAAACTCTTTAGCATGTTACGCAATGTGGCTTGGACGAGTTTGTTGAGCTCGTTGGTCTTTGCTTTCATCGGTTATACCGTGAGTTCATATTTTGGTTATAAGCCAGTGGAGTGCGCGGTTATTGGGGCGGCTGCTATGTTTTCCAGTACTATTATTGGGATTAAGCTTTTGCCTACCACGGTTTTACATCATCAACATACCGGTGGTGTCATGATTAGTATCCTGCTTTTGCAAGATCTAATTGCCATTGCTGTTCTGTTGTTGATGCATGGTGGGCATGACCAAGGACTTATGTTCACTGATTTTCGTTTGGTGATGATTGGCTTGCCTGGGGTGCTTTCCTTTGCCTATTTGATGCAACGCTTTGTGCTGTTGAAGCTCTTTAGCTATTTTAGTCGAATACGTGAGTACACCTTTCTGGTGGCGATTGCTTGGTGTCTCGGAATGTCACAGTTGGCGATAAGCTTTGGTCTCTCGGCAGAGATTGGTGCTTTTATTGCAGGTGTTACCTTAGCGTCTAACCCAATTGCCCTTTACATATCAGAAAGCTTACGACCGGTGCGTGATTTTTTCCTTATTATGTTTTTCTTCTCTGTGGGGGCGAACTTCAATCTAAACTTCCTGAAGGAAACTTTGCTACCTGCTCTTAGCTTAGCTGCCTTGTTTCTAATCATTAAACCACTCGTCTATCGCTTCTTGCTGAAAGGGGTGCATGAGACTCAACATGTAGCATGGGAAGTGGGGGTACGTTTGGGTCAGTTGAGCGAGTTCTCATTAATCATTGCTTATGTGGCTCTCGACACACATTTAATTGGTCAATCAGCGGCCTATTTGATTCAAGCCACAACCATCCTGACCTTTATCGTCTCTTCTTATTGGGTGGTCTACGCCTACCCAACACCAGTGGCTTTAACCGAGCGTTTGCGAAAAGACTAGGGCGTGTCTCTAAAGTCTGGGTAGTAGCGAAAAAGCCGGGAGTCGCGGAAAAATTTCACAAAATTTGAGGATAATAGTGAGCTTATGTGACGAAAAATTTATGAAATTTTAACCGGCTCTACGGCTTTTGCAGCCCACGCATGACTTTAGGGACAGGCCTTAGATGAAAGACCTATTTTAAAGTTAGTGGATTTTTGGATCATACCCGTTAGAATGGCGCAATGATAACATGAGTTGAGGAGCCGATAATGGAGTTTATTGTTGTTTTGATTTGCTTGGCAGTACAGAAGCTTTGGCCCGAAGGTATGGCCTTTCATCGAAATACCTGGTTTGCTCCTTATTTTGTCTGGGTGAAAGCGCAAGCAGAAAAAATCTCTGCTTGGAAAGGTCCCCTTAGTTTAGTAGTGGTAGTGGTGCCAATTTTATTGGTGTTGCTGCTTTTATCAACGGCACTTCGCGGTCCAGTCGGGCATCTTTTATTGGGGGTGTTAGTTTTATGGTACTGCATGGGCTATGACGTCTTAAAGACAAGCACACAGGCTCGCGCCGCTGACTTATTTGCGATTGGCTACCAGCAAGTATTTGCCATGATCTTTTGGTACTCATTGATTGGCCCTTGGGGTGTCGGTGTTTACTCGGCCCTAGTGCAATTGAGGATCATGCTCGAAAAGAACGATCTTGAGCATAGCGATCTTTTATCGATGTTAACTCGAACGCAGGGGATTATGGATTGGGTTCCGGTCCGTCTGCTAGGTATTAGCTTTGCTTTGGTAGGACATTTCTCTGTGTTATTCCCCTTATGGTTAAAAGAGCTTCCTGGCAAAATCGACCATAGCGAAGACTATGTAGTCGATTGGGGTGTCAAATCGATTGAGCTGAGCAAGCCTAATGAAAACGAATCAACTCAAACTGCTACAGCACAAAACCTATTAGACCGTAGTGTTATTTTATGGTTAGTAGCGCTTGCTTTAATCAGTGTAGGTTCTTGGATCAGTTAATCAGCCATTCTGCGCTGTGTTCAGCGAGTTAGTACTTTCACTGGCTTAAAAAGACGTTATAATCGCGCCCTAGAAATGCTCTGCCAGGCAGAACATTTCTAGTTTCCCATATTTTAGCAACTAGACTGACTTTTAGGTTGGCTAACGGTAGGAGCCTATATAGCCTTAGTGCCCTGAGAGGCGAGGTTTGAAGCTCCATCATCATTAAATGAATTCCTTATTAAGGTAGTAGCATGACAGACGTTTCTATAAGCCCACCACGCACATCAAACTCTGCAGAAATACAAGAATGGTTAGAGGCTCTAAATGATGTAGTTGAATTTGAGGGCAGTGACTATGCTCAAGAGTTACTGGCGAGCCTATTACAACATGCGAATGCTTTAGGTGTTTCACCCAACGCACAAACAATTAATACACCTTATCTCAATACCATCGCCGTGGGGCAAGAAACACCTATGCCGGATGATGCTAAGTTTTTGGAAGAGCTTACCGCATTGATGCGTTGGAATGCCATCGCAATGGTGATGCGCGCCGGTAAAACCGCGCCGGAGCTTGGTGGGCATATTGCGAGCTTTGGTTCTGTCGCCACTTTATTTGAAGTGGGATTAACTTACTTCTTCAAAGGTCATCATCATCCTGATGGAGGTGATTTAGTTTTTTTTCAAGGCCACTCATCACCCGGCTTGTATGCGCGAGCTTTTCTGGAAGGACGTTTAACAACAGAAAATTTAGATGCTTTTCGCCAAGAGATTAAATCGAAGAAAGGCTTGTCCTCATATCCGCATCCGTGGTTGATGCCTGACTTCTGGCAATTACCGACTGTGTCGATGGGTTTAGGTCCACTGATGGGTATCTATCAAGCCCATTTTTTACGTTATTTGAATAATCGTGGTTTAGCCAATACGGCGAAACGTAAAGTCTGGGTATTTTGTGGTGATGGTGAAATGAGTGAGCCTGAATCTTTAGGTGCGCTTAACCTGGCGGGACGTGAGCAGCTCGACAATCTTATTTTTGTGATCAACTGTAACTTGCAGCGCCTTGATGGCCCTGTTTGGGGCAATGGCCAAATTATCCAGGAATATGAGGGCGTATTCCGTGGCGCGGGTTGGAATGTGATTAAAGTCATTTGGGGCGGTGGCTGGGATAAGCTTTTCGAGCGCGATAGCCAAGGCATTTTATTGCAACGTATCTCTGAGTTAGTGGATGGTGAGTTTCAAAATTATAACGCCAATGATGGTGCTTTTATGCGCGAGCATTTTTTTGGTAAGTATCCCGAATTGCTAGAATTAGTGGCCGATTATAGTGATGCCGATTTAAAAGCCTTAGTTACCGGTGGTCATGACCCGCGTAAAGTTTATGCCGCGTATGCAGCAGCCGTTCGTCACACCGGACAGCCTACCGTTATTTTAGCTAAAACCATTAAAGGTTTTGGAATGGGGCGTGAGGGTGAAGGTTTGAATGTCACGCATCAAACTAAAAAAGTATCAGTTGAGGCGCTTTATGCTTTCCGGCAACGTTTCAATCTGCCCGTGTCAGATGCGCATATTGAGAATTTAGATTTCTATAAACCGGACGATAATGATCCGGCTATTCGGTACTTGCATGAACGACGCAAAGAATTGGGTGGATATTTACCTTCGCGCTCTGTTAAAGACATGCCACTGACCGTCCCACCTTTGAGTACCTTTGCTTCGCAACTAGAGAGCACGCAGGATCGTGAAATCTCAACGACGATGGCTTTTGTGCGATTGTTAGGAATTTTGTTAAAAGATCCCAATCTCCAAAAAAGTATTGTACCTATAGTGGCGGATGAGTCACGTACCTTTGGTATGGAAGGCTTGTTTAGACAGGTGGGTATTTATTCCGTTTGCGAGCAGAAATACACGCCACAAGATCGCTCGCAGCTTTTATATTATCGTGAAAGTACCCAAGGCCAATTGTTGCAAGAAGGTATTAGCGAAGCAGGAGCGATGTCGAGTTGGATCGCCGCGGCTGTTTCCTATGCGACTAATGATTTGCCAATGATTCCTTTCTATATTTATTACTCCATGTTTGGTTACCAACGCTTTGGTGATTTGTGCTGGGCTGCGGGCGATATGCGCGCGCGTGGTTTTATACTCGGGGGTACCGCGGGTCGTACTAGCTTGGCGGGTGAAGGTTTGCAGCATCAAGATGGGCACAATCTATTGATGTTTAGTTTCGTTCCCAACTGTGTTAGTTATGATCCGGCCTTTGCTTATGAATTAGCAGTCATTATGCAAGATGGTTTGCGTCGCATGTATGCTGAGCAAGAAGATGTGTATTACTACATCACCTTGATGAATGAAAACTACACACAGCCTGCTATGCCCTTGGGTGCAGAGGCCGACATTATCAAAGGTCTTTATCTTTTTAAAGCAAGTGAACAAAAGTTTGCAGCGCGAGTACAACTCTTAGGTGGCGGTACTATTTTGCGGGAAGTGATTAAAGCGGCTGAGCTACTCGAAAGCCATTATCAAATAGCGGCTGATATTTGGGGCGTGACCAGCTTTAACGAATTGCGTCGTGATATTCGTTCCGTACGCCGGCATAACCGTATCAATCCTGAAGCGACAGCGTTGAAAAGCCATGTGGAACAACGTTTGGCAAATCGTCCAGGCCCGGTGATTGCGGCTACTGATTACATTCAACTGTATGCAGAACAAATTCGTAGTGAAATTAAAGAACGCTACTATGTGTTGGGCACGGATGGTTTTGGCCGTAGTGATACACGTGAAGAATTACGCAAATTCTTTGAAGTAGATGCGCGATCCATAGCCTATACCGTAATGAAAGCGCTTTATAAAGAACAAAAAATCAGTTTAGAAATTTTATTAAAAGCTAAATCGCATTTAGATATTGATAGTGAAAAACCGGATCCAGTGACGGTTTAAGGCCAGGGATCTTCCTGCATTGGTTGAACAATTATGAGGTGTTAAGTGGCAGAGCAAATTATTAAAGTCCCTGATATTGGGGGCGCAAAAGAAGTTAGCGTCATTGAGATCTTGGTTGGCCCAGGTGATCGAATTGAAATCGATGCACCGTTAATTACACTGGAAGGTGATAAGGCCACAATGGAAATTCCAGCCACTCACGCCGGTGTGGTGAAACAAGTTCAGCTTAAAGTGGGTGATAAAGTTTCTGAAGCTAGTGTGATTCTGAGCTTAGAAGTGAATGAAGCGAGTGCCGTGCCTGCTAGCGAAAAAACTGAGGCCAAATCTGAAGCAAAAACCGAAGTTGCTGCATCGATTCAAGATGTTTGTGTTCCCGATATTGGGGGTGCGAAAGGCGTCAGTGTGATTGAAGTTTTGGTTAAAGTCGGTGATCAAATCGTAGAGGAACAGTCTTTATTAACCCTCGAAGGTGATAAGGCCACGATGGAGGTTCCCTCGACCTTAGCGGGTGAAGTCACGGCTGTTAAAGTTAAAGTGGGTGACAAGCTTTCGCAAGGTGATGTGATTCTGCAAGTGAGGTCCACTCAAAAAGTGGCACCTGAAACAGCTGCTTCAGCAGCATCTAGCCATAGTACTGCACCTAAGGTGCATGCAGCGCCGGCAAGTTCAACGAATTCAGTTAATGAT
>JBDNGR010000075.1:0-1253 GCA_041689165.1 Coxiellaceae bacterium | reverse complement strand
GGCTTTGTTGCTTAGCTCAAAAAACGATCAACTTCGAGCAAGTTTGTAAATAAGCTGGTATTGTTGCGCTTCATTAAATTCATTGTTGCCCTCAATAATATGCCCAATAAATATCCTAAAAAGAAAGGCTGGCATGTACCCAAGCAAAAGTATAAATTAAGCAATTGGTCAGATTATAATGCAGCGTTGCGTAGCCGAGGTGACATCACAGTATGGCTATCTGAGGCTGCAATAGCCCAGTGGTATGCGACAGAGCGTGTTTATGATGGCACGGGCACGCCGATATTGTATACCGATTTTGCGATTATCACGTGCCATGAAATTCGCCAGGTTTATCACTTACCGCTACGGCAGAGCCAAGGGTTTATTAACTCTCTGTTTAAACTACTGAATGTTCCCCTTGCATGCCCTGACTATACGGTTCTCAGTAAGCGTCTGAGGGGACTCAACATCAAAGTACCTCGTTATAGAACAACCGATAAACCGGAGGATGGAGTGCATGCTATTGCTATTGATTCTACGGGCTTAAAACGATTTGGTCGTGGTGAATGGCACAATGAAAAATATGAATTATCGAGCAAAGCCAGCTGGCGGAAATTTCATGCCGCAGTCAATCAAAGTCATTATTTTGAAGCCTGCACAGTGACTGACCGTTTTTGTCATGATGACAGTCAGGTTAAGCCATTGCTGGAACAAATTAATGAACCAATTGACCAGTTCACTGGCGATGGCGCTTATGATGAAACACCTGTGTACGACGCGGTTCTTGCGCACTCCCCTAAGGCTGATGTAGTGATACCGCCCAGAGCTAACGCTGTTGTAAATGACCAAGCCGCGGCTTTGCGTAACCGTACTATTCGTGAAATTGAAGAGAGTGGGCGAATGAAATGGCAAAAAGATAGGGAATATGGGCGACGTAATTATGGTGAACTGGCTTTCTATCGCTATCAGTGCATTTTGGGAAGCTCCCTTCATGCCAGAGAAATGCAACGCCAAGAGCAGGAAGTAATGCTTGGCTGTGGGGTCATCAATAAAATGACTTCGTTAGGAATGCCAGCAAGCTATAGATCTGCCTAAATTTTAGTAAACAATCCAGTTCATGGGGTTAAGCAACAAAGCCCCAGCAAGCTATAGATCTGCCTAAATTTTAGTAAACAATCCAGTTCATGGGGTTAAGCAACAAAGCCAGTAAGGGCTGCAGTGAATAGTAATGATTGGAATACTATTTGTGAGCGGCATATTGTGGAAGCCGT
>JBDNGR010000074.1:0-3974 GCA_041689165.1 Coxiellaceae bacterium | reverse complement strand
TATATACCCATCGTAGCTCAAGATGCGAGTTGTAACTTGCATCTTGACATCGCATTAGCCCGCGTCCTCAATCGCAAAAGCTCGAAAGAGCCCCACTATTGTTTCGCTTTTGCGGAATGTCATCGGGCTACTGCTCGCAAGCTGAAACTTAAAACTTCGCATCTTGAGGTGTAATGGGTATAGATCGCTGACCGCGGCATTCATGCACCAAGCCCAGATCGTCGGCTTCGCGATATTTTTTAAAATACGCCTGGCTTGTCGGTAGCTAATCTTCAACCGCTTAGCGGCTTCGACTAAGGTAAAATTGTTGGCCAGTATCTGCTCCATTAGCACCTTGCGCTCGTTCTTTTTTACGCATAGTTAAATGTCCTCTTGTCATGGGTAACTCCGTTTGTTCTACTGAACTTAAATGAAGCTTAAGCTTTATGAGGGGGGACATTTCTAAATTGGCCTGGAGGGGACATTATCATCTTGGCATGACACTGTTGAATAACGAGGCTTGCAATTTAGAAAATCTAATGTTTTAATTCCGGCATCACAGAGGATTGTGTAACCTTAATAGTAGAAAATTCCCCAATATCTAAATTCCCATCCAACCCTAAACATCCCATGGTTTGTCCTTTGTTATGTATTTTTTTAATCTAAACCTTCCAGTGAGTGAGCATGAATTTAACTGAACTTAAAAAGAAATCGGCTGCCGAATTAACGACCATCGCCCATGAAATGGGTATCGAAAATGTTTCTAGAACCCGTAAGCAAGACATGATCTTCGCTGTATTAAAAGCTGTTGCCAAAAAAGGCGAAGATATTTTTGGTGATGGCGTTTTAGAAGTTCTGCCGGATGGCTTCGGTTTCTTGCGCTCAGGTGACAGCTCGTATTTAGCGGGCCCGGATGATATTTATGTTTCTCCCTCGCAAGTACGACGTTTTAACTTACGTACCGGCGATACCGTATCCGGCAAGATTCGCCCACCTAAAGAAGGTGAGCGTTATTTTGCTTTGTTACAAGTGAGCGAAATTAACTACGAGCAACCGGAAAACGCACAAAATAAAATACTTTTTGAAAACTTAACGCCATTGTTTGCGAATCAACGTTTGCGCTTGGAATTAGGGAATGGTAGCACTGAAGATATTACAGCGCGTGTTCTTGATTTAGCTTCACCCATTGGTAAAGGTCAGCGTGGTTTGATTGTCTCA
This sequence comes from Coxiellaceae bacterium, assembly GCA_041689165.1. Taxonomy (GTDB): domain Bacteria; phylum Pseudomonadota; class Gammaproteobacteria; order Coxiellales; family Coxiellaceae; genus CAIQCE01. The sequence goes on along the minus strand of JBDNGR010000074.1, from coordinate 2,777 downwards.
CCACCTAAAGCTGGTAAAACCATGATGATGCAAAACATTGCGCATTCCATCGCAATCAATCATCCAGACTGCTATTTAATCGTATTGTTAATTGATGAGCGCCCGGAAGAAGTGACTGAAATGGCACGCTCCGTTAAAGGTGAAGTGATTGCGAGTACTTTTGATGAACCCGCTACTCGTCACGTACAAGTTGCTGAAATGGTAATCGAAAAAGCTAAACGCTTAGTAGAACACAAACGTGATGTGATTATTTTATTAGACTCCATTACGCGTCTTGCACGTGCTTATAACACCGTTATCCCAGCTTCTGGCAAGGTGTTAACAGGTGGTGTTGATGCCAATGCCTTACAACGACCCAAACGCTTTTTTGGTGCCGCACGTAATATAGAAGAGGGCGGTAGCTTAACGATTATTGCAACAGCCTTGGTCGAAACCGGCTCTAAGATGGACGATGTGATTTACGAAGAATTCAAAGGTACCGGTAATATGGAAGCTCATTTGGATCGTCGTGTTGCTGAAAAACGCGTTTTCCCAGCCATCAATATCAATCGCTCAGGTACGCGTCGAGAAGAACTCATTACGAAACCAAGCGAATTACAGAAGATGTGGATTTTACGCAAGATTCTCCATCCAATGGATGAGTTGGCGGCTATCGAATTCTTGATCGATCGTTTGAAGCTGACTAAGACTAATGAAGATTTCTTCGATTCGATGAAGGGTTAAGGGCATCTCTATAGGTGGCTCTTAACTGCACATCGATGTTAATTCAAAATCAAAATAATTTTGGTTTTTTGGTGAGGCGCAACGTTCAAGTATCGTTGGGATCAATGAAATCAAACAAGAAAATAGTTGGGGTGTTTGGGCAGCGCACGCTCGAAGACTCGCAAGCTCAGCCCAAGCTACAAGTTTAAGTCTGCGCTAATTTCTAAACCTTTCTTATAAGACTCTTGCGCCGCGTCGACGCGTTTAAGCTGTTCTTGGATTTTTGCCAATTCCCAATAAGTACTTGCCTTGGGGCTAATGCCGAGACTTGCGCTGAAGTACTCTTGTGCCTTACCCCAGAGTTGATCACGTGCAGATAAACGGCCGAGGCAGCTCAGCAATTCTGAATCACGCGGGTGCTGTTTTAACCAGCTTTCAGCAAGCTTGAGTTGTTTGGCAGGGTTTTTGGTTTTAACGAGGCCATACAGCCGTACTAAGTTTTCGTTCCAATTTTTCTTAAGATTATCTTCCAGTAACTTCAATACGGCTTCAGAGATGTCTTGGCTATAAAACGTGACATATAGTCCTAGAAGCTCAGGATTGGCTTTCCAAGCGTTTGGAACAGCAAGCCAAGCTTGTTCTACTAAACAAGCATCTTGTTTAGCCATGACTTGTTTCAGCAATCCTGAGTAAACAGTCAAACTCAAATCCTTGAGTTCGTTCTCGTTCAGCGCAGAATATTTACCGATGGCGGGTAATAAATTAACTAAGGCCGGCCACTCGCCAGTTTGCAGGTATAATTTGTGCAATAAATTTAATACAGCGGGGTGTTTGGGGTTGAGCTGAATTAAGTTTTGCAAGCCATGTAGCGCCAAAATACTTTGATCGGCCTCTATTTGTAAACGTGCTTTGAGAAGCTCAACGGCCAGTTCAGAGCCTGGCAATGAGGATTGGGCTTGGCGCAAATACTCATCGCGCGCCGTGTAATTTTTTTGTTGTTGTGCAAGGTAAGCCGCGCCTAAATAGTTAGTGAAAGGATTAGCGACATGTTTAATCGATTTGACCAACTTACGCTCAGCTTTGTCCCAGCGCGCTTCTAAGAGTTCACAAAAGCCGTAATCACTTTCAAGATCAGCCACTGTTTGCTTACGCTTTAAACTCCATCGCGTAATGTGTGTTGGTAAAATAATACTGTGTTTAATGAGCTTATATGACCAGTAGCCAGCGAGGCTCAAAACAAGAATGGCTGCAACAGCAAACCACAAACTCGTTTCAATACTCCAGTTGTGATAAGTGACTAGCACATAGCCTGGGTCTTGTTGAATTGCCCAGCCTAATCCAAATGAAAAAATAAGCAGTAAGGCGATACTTAATACGAGTTTCCACATGGACTAAGCCTCCACGCTGTGATGGAGGGGCGGTGTGGTAGGGCTAACAATTTTCGGTGTTTTGGCTTTCGTGCTAGGTGTTACAGGATCAGCCGTGTCTGTCATATTACTTGGAGCGGGTAGCACTGCATTAATCTGACTGAGCTCAGCATCAATCGCCTGTAAGCTGTGGCTTAGAGCTGCGGTGTTATCCTGCAAGTGAATTTGTTGCAAAACGGTTAGCTGTCTCAAAATATTATTCGCACCGGGTGACTTAATAAAATAGTTTTGGATAAGCTCGGTAATTAAATTCAAATTATTTTGATAAAGCGAGTCTTGCAACTCTAATACCGCCCACTGAGTTTCCATTAGTTTGAAGCTAATGCTCATTCGCATCAAATCTTGTTGTTGCGGGGTCAAAATGGGTAGCTTGGAGTTGTGGTGCACGACTATAAAGCTTTTTAAATAGCTCAATGAGTTCAATAATTTTTCTTTCCAATGTTTAGTGGCATAAGGATCGCCAGACTCATCGCTAACACTTGGGCTAGCTGCTGTTAGTTTCGGATTAAAAATAGTCGGCAACTGCATAATGGCTTGATTGAGAGTGTCTAACTGCGTGATTAATTCGATTTGATTGGTGGCAGGGGAGTTTTTTAATTGCAAGATATCTTGGTTGATAGCACTCAGTATATTTTGTGTTGTGGGGCC
>JBDNGR010000073.1:0-2543 GCA_041689165.1 Coxiellaceae bacterium | reverse complement strand
CCATTTTTAATAGCGTTTGAATAAATATTATAGTTGTCATTGAAGAACTCATGCCAAATAGCTTCGAATTTGCGATTGATTCGGCCGCTCAAATTAAGAGATTAACTACTCGTTGTCAATCCAAAGTAAAAATACCAGCTCAAAATAATTTTTAGTGATCCATAAAATTTCCTTGTCATCATGGCATTGCATTTTCACAGTGGCTTATTCAGGCTGACAGCGCGACCAATAAACGCTCATGCAGACCATCAAAAGATTTATTGCTCATCATTAATACATGATCGCGTGGTTGCACGGTTTTGAGCAGATAACTAATAATTTCAGGAACGTCTGAGCAGACTTGGTGCGGCATAGGGAAATGGCTTGCAAGCTCTTGTACATTCCAGTGCGGATCTTTGGGGTCGAGCAGCACTACTAAATCAGCGGCTTTAAATGCATCAATTAAGGCTTGACGATGCACACCCATTTTCATGGTGTTGGAACCCATCTGAATAACCGCAATTAAACGCTCTTTAGCAATGCGGGCTCGTAGCGCAGCTATGGTGCTGACAATCGCGGTGGGATGATGGGCGAAATCATCATACACAGTAATTTCATTGATTTTGCCGCGTATTTCTAAGCGGCGTTTTACCCCTTTAAAAGTATTTAATGCTTTAACCGCATCTTCAATTTCAATGCCTGCATGATGCGCACAAGCAACAGCTGCCATCGCATTATGAATATTGTGCAAACCATATTGTGACCACTGCACTGGATAATCTTTGCCTTGATGTTTAATCACAAAAGCCGAGGCATCTTGATTAACGTCTGTAATTTGCCAATCGCTTTGTTGCAGACCAAATGAAGCTGTAGCACTCCAGCAACCGCGCTGTATGACTTCATCAATACTTGGTGTGTTAGACGGATACAGAACTAAACCATTGGCTGGCACCGTACGTAATAGAGTTTGAAATTGCTTTTGAATAGCGGGTAGATCTTCAAAGATATCAGCATGATCAAATTCTAAATTATTAATGACCAAGCTACGTGGGCGGTAATGTAAAAACTTAGAACGCTTGTCAAAGAAAGCGGTATCGTATTCATCGGCTTCAATCACAAAATAGGGATCACTGCCTAAAGCCGCTGTTACTGAAAAACCCTGTGGTACACCACCAATTAAAAAACCGGGGTTTAAATTATTCTGACTCAAAATCCAAGTTAAAATGGCGGTCGTAGTTGTTTTGCCGTGCGTACCTGATACGGCTAATACCCAACGTTTAAACAACACTTGTTCGGCTAACCATTGTGGACCTGAAGTATAAGGAAGGTTATTTGCTAACACATACTCAAGCGCCGGATTACCACGCGACAAAGCATTACCCACAATTACCACATCCGGTTTTGGATTTAATTGCTTAGGATCGAAACCTTCTTGAATGTCTATGCCAGCTGCCAGCAAAGTATCCGACATCGGCGGATAAATATTTTGATCAGAGCCTGAAACGCCAAATCCCAATTCACGCGCAATTAAGGCGATGCCCCCCATAAAAGTGCCGCAGATTCCTAGTATGTGAACTCGTTTCATTTTAAATCCTTATTAAGGGCATCTCTATAAACTGCTCTTTTGCTAGGGGCCATAATATCTATTAGCTTAAATTTCCCAAAGCAATTGTATCGGCAATGCCCATATATTTTGGCCAAATGACAATACTTGATTACCTGTATAAAACAAAATTCCTCGTTTAAACTGTTTTCCAGCAGCCTCAGCCAGACTGTACAAGCCTTTGAAATCACTTATGTCAACGCGGCTTACCGACTTAACTTCTACTCCGACTATATCTCCATTGAGGCTTTCTAAGACAAAGTCAACTTCTTCACCACTGTGAGTACGGTAGTGATAAATTCTTGGCTGAATTTTACTAAAGCCTTGCTGCTTGAATAATTCCACTAAAACAAAATTTTCGAGTAAAGCTCCCAACTTCTCTCGGGAATCTTTCAATGAATGACCGTCAACTCCCTGCAGATAAGAGGCAAGTCCTGTGTCACTCAAATATACTTTTGGCGATCTCACTAAACGCTTACCTAAATTTTTCACCCAAGGTGGCACGATCACCAATAAGAATAAAATTTCTAAAATCGCCATCACGACCGGGCGGCGCGCTAAGGCACCTTCAATGTAAGGCTTCAAGTTTCGTGTAATAATATGGCGAGTATAAAGTAGGAGTCACGAAAATCAACCACGTGGCGGACGATTTTCAACCACGTGGTGGTTGATATTCAGCCACGGCGTGGTTGATTTTCACCCTACTCTCCTCAGGCTAATTTAACCTAACTATGGCATCTATACCTCTCGACCCTCAAGCGGCGAAGTTTTAAGTTTCAGCTTGCGAGCAGTGGCGCGATGAGGATTGAGCAAAAGCGAAGGAATAGCTGGGCTCTTTCGGGCTTTTTTGATTGAGGACGCGGGCTAATGCGAGTCAGGATGGAACTTACAACTCACATCTTGAGCTACGATTGGTATATGCGCAACCCTGTGCTTAATTAACCGCTTACTTTGTGTTTGT
>JBDNGR010000072.1:0-1470 GCA_041689165.1 Coxiellaceae bacterium | reverse complement strand
TTGACGTCGCATTAGCCCGCTTCCTCAATCACAAAAGCTCGAAAGAGCCCCACTATTCCTTCGCTTTTGCTCAATCCTCATCGGGCCACTGCTCGCAAGCTGAAACTTAAAACTTCGCATCTCGAAGTGCGATGGGTATATACCTCTCGCAAGAGCGCTGGTACAAGGCCCTAATGAGCTTATACTCTAGGGTCCCCTGGGGATGGTTCTGGCTTTCTTAAACTCAATTTTCCAGTAAAATCGATTCTTATCAATCCAAAAACAATGAAATTTAAGTCTGAGAGATGTTTAAGCGAGCAATTCAAGATTCTATAAGAATAGAGGTGAAGTGGACCCATAATATTCGTGATGCAGATACGAAGCATTTGAAATTATTTTTAAAAGATTAGCCAGAATTTAGGCAAGATTTTATGGTGGCAAGAGTAGATTATCCCATTATGGTGAGTGATAAAATCATGGTTCTTCCTTGGAAGGATATTAAGTTAGTTTGGGATAAAGCCAAAAGTGCTTGAGACAGTAGTAGATACGAATTGCAATTTTTTAGACTAATAAACCATCAAAACCGAACCCCAGGTCATTCCACCGCCAAAGCCCACTAACATAATTCTTTGTCCGCGTTTAATTTTACCGCTGTTGATGCCTGCATCAAATGCAAGTGGAATCGAAGCCGCTGAAGTATTAGCTTGTTCTTTAATGCTAGAAATAGTTTTTTCAATCGGAAAACTAAGGTTCTTAGCTAGGGCCTCAGTGATGCGATCATTCGCTTGATGCGGTACTAACCAGTCAATATCATCCATCGTGAGCTTATTAATTGCTAAAGTTTCACGAATTAAATCGACTACCACATTAACGGCGAACTTAAATAATTCTTTGCCTTTCATTTGAATGTTGGCGTCAGGTGATGGGTAAACGCGGGTGTTATTAATGTATAACATTTCTGCTTGGCGACCATCTGAGTGGAGTGTGGTTGATATGAGTCCAGGAGATTCGCTGGCGCTTAAAACAAAAGCCCCTGCTCCGTCACCAAATAGCACGCAAGTAGTTCGATCATTCCAGTCAGTGATGTGTGATAAAACTTCGGAACCTATCACTAGCGCATGTTGCACTTTTCCTGAGCGTATAAATTGATCAGCCACTGTAAGACCATACACAAAACCGCTGCAAGCGGCAGAAAGATCAAAAGCCGGACAGGGTGGAATACCTAAGCGTGCTTGCACTAAGCAGGCAGTACTGGGAAAAAATTTATCTGCAGTGGCTGTCGCAACGATGATGAGAGCAATATCCTCAGGTTTAAGATTCGCCTTATTTAATGCTTCTCGTGCTGCATGTTCGGCGAGACTTGATGCAGTTTCACCCTCAGCGGCAATATGACGTTGGCTAATGCCAGTGCGCTGCACTATCCATTCATCTGAGGTGTCGACTATCTTTGTTAGCTCATCATTGGTGAGCACACGCTCAGGCAGGTAGCTT
>JBDNGR010000071.1:0-1723 GCA_041689165.1 Coxiellaceae bacterium | reverse complement strand
TGCTCAATCAGAACGCCGCAACTTCTCGCAAGCTGAAACCCTAGCTTCGCATCTCGAAGGTCGATGGGTATAGCTCAGCAGCGTGGGCAGGTAAATTTTTGGATGCTTGGTGCGCACAGGTCATGCGTTCAAAACTTGAGCCAATGAAGAAAGTAGCCAAAAAAATTAGTTCGCACAAACAGTTAATATTAAATTGGTTTGAAGCAAAAAATAAAATATCATTAGGCGCTGTAGAGGGTCAAAACAATAAGGCAAAAGTGGTGATCAGAAAACCGTATGGATTTAAGACAGCTAAAATGCTGGAAATTACACTATATCATAAGCTTGGAAAGCTTTCCGTGCCTGATATCGCCCACAGATATTTTTAACGTGCCGCTTTTCTAAACCATAAGCGTCTGTGAATGTGTTTATCTTGAGCCCATTGCCTTAATAGGGCACGATGGGTTCTAACGAGGGGGCAGCGCACAACTAACGAAGGACGCTGCTTTACTCTCTAATTTTACAAACTTTACCATTAACCCATATTTTTTGGGACAGAACCTTAAATTGCCGCTACATTAAAAAATTGACCATGGACGGGGTATGTTTGATGAATTATGATTGGCTAAACAAGATCTCATCGATCTTATAGCATGGCATACGACCGCACCTGTAAATGAGTAAGGAAATGGTCAATTTTGCGAAAAAATGATGTCAAGCAATTTTTGAGTTTTTTCAAAAAATTATCAAGGGTAATTACTTAAGCATGCTTCCCGGGCGATTGTGACAGAATACATCGATTGGCTCATTTAAAAGAGGCGCTGTATATTGCTACAACGACTAATATTGAAACTCAAGTGAAAAGTGATAGCGGATTACTAGACAACGCCCCCATGTTGTATATGCGTGGCAGTAAAACGCTCTCAGCCGAAATAAATGTGTTGAAATCAAGAAAAAATGATGATCGTTTTACACAAAGTCTACGGAAACTATAAGCTGAATATACCAAATACAACAATATAACTGTCCCCACTGAGTCATTTAAAATGTACCGTCTCGAGGGACCAATTGAAGATTCAGCAGACCCAATTTCACCCAAGATTGATTTGATTTTAATGTTGGGTTTGATTGGAGGATTAACACTGGGAGTGATGATTGCCTTAGTGCGCGGGAATTTTACAAGAACCCTTGTGCCAGATGAAATCAATTTGATTTATTCTTTTTTCAGGTAGTGATTGACATGAAAATTTTAGTGACAGGCGGCGCAGGCTTCATAGGTTCAGCATTGATTCGATATTTGATTGAACATACAAACGATTCAGTCATTAATGTTGATAAGTTAACGTATGCTGGAAATTTGGCAACCCTTACTCAAGTGAGCGATAACAATCGCTATTGTTTTGAGCACGTAGATATTGGTGATGTTGATAATATGAGTCGTATATTTGATACTCACCAACCAGATGTAGTCATGCATTTAGCTGCAGAGAGTCACGTTGATCGTTCCATTGAGGGGCCCGCAGCATTTATTGAAACGAACATTCTCGGGACCTATGTGTTGCTTGAGGCCGCACGAACCTACTGGCAATCATTAGCTGATAGTAAAAAACTAACATTCCGATTTCATCATATTTCAACTGATGAAGTGTATGGCGATCTTGAAAACCCTAAGGATTTTTTCAAAGAAACCACGGCGTATGCACCTAGCTCGCCATATTCTGCGAGTAAAGCAAGCTCCGATCAC
>JBDNGR010000070.1:0-10359 GCA_041689165.1 Coxiellaceae bacterium | reverse complement strand
TCTGTCATAGTCCCCATGTACAATGAGGTGGAAAATGTTGAGCCCCTATTGTTAGAAATAGAGGCCGCGTTAAAGCCGTGGGCTGAGTTTGAAATTATTGTGGTGGATGACTATAGCTCAGATGGCACTCTAGCCAAATTGCAGGCAATTAAGCTACGAATGCCAACACTGCGAGTAATCCAACATCACCGTAATTTAGGACAAAGTAATGCCGTGGTAACCGGGGTCTATGCCGCGCGATTTCCTTGTGTCGCTACTCTCGATGGCGATGGGCTAAACGATCCTGCTGATATCATCCATTTATTTGAAGCCTACGAAAACTCTGAACTTCCTATAACTCAAGTTTTAATGGCGGGTAATCGCCAAAAGCGCAATGACTCCATTATCCGCTTGATCTCCTCACGTACTGCCAATTTTGCACGTCACTTTATGTTGAAAGACTCATGTCCTGACAGTGGTTGTGGTTTGAAAATGTTTTCGCGTGATACGTTTGCAAAGATTCCGCATTTTAAACATATGCACCGTTTCTTACCGGCCTTATTTATTAGACAAGGCGGCAAAGTTATCAATGTTCCCATTAGTCACCGCCCCAGAACTCGGGGCCAATCTAAATATGGTGTTATGAATCGCTTGTGGGTCGGTATAGTCGACATCATGGGTGTCAGTTGGCTAATTCGTCGCCCCTGCCCTACGGAGTTGAGTCATGAGCTTTAGCAAACTACTTACGATTGATAACTTATGGCTTGGCATCGGCTTCTTTGGGCAGCTTATGTTTTCTATGCGCTTTATAGTGCAATGGATTAAGAGTGAACATCAAAAGAAAAGTGTCGTGCCCGTCGCATTTTGGTATTACAGCTTGGTTGGCGGCATTATTTTATTAGCTTATGCAATTCATCGCCTTGATCCGGTTTTTATTTTAGGACAAGGTCTAGGCTTATTAATTTATGCACGTAATTTATACTTCATTCGCAATGAGAAAAAACAACAATCGCTTGCTTTAAAAAACTAGTTAATTTTAGCTTTAAAGCGTTGATAACTTAATGCCTCCCACAAATCTCGTTCTTCAATAGCCTCTCGTTCAGCCAGATCAGCAATGGTTCGCGCTAACTTTAAAACACGATGGTAAGAGCGCATTGATAACGCTAGCTGTTCAATAGCCTTTTCTAAAGCGTTACGATCTGTCTCTCTTAAAGCGCAGTATTCATCAAGCTCTCTATTATTTAAATAAGCATTTGCCTTGCCAGCACGCGTGAGCTGACGCTCACGTGCTTTAACTACACGCTCTCGTACTGCTGCACTAGTCTGCTCCGGCGTTTGCGAACTAAGTAAAAATTGTGGTCTAAGCGCCGCTAATTCTAAAATCATATCGATTCGATCGCGAAACGGGCCGGAAATTTTATGATGATAGCGCTGAATTTGTTCCTGAGTACAACAACACTGATGTGTGGCATCAGAGGCATAACCACAAGGACAAGGATTCATCGCAGCAACTAGCTGAAATTGCGCCGGATATTTTACTTGGTAAGTGGCACGAGCTATTCGCACCACTCCGGCTTCCAAGGGCTCACGCAGGGACTCCAAAACATGTCGGCCGAATTCAGGTAGCTCATCTAAAAATAACACACCTTGATGCGCTAATGAAATCTCGCCAGGATGTGGCGTTTGACCACCACCCACTAACGCTACGGCTGAGGCTGTATGATGCGGCGCCCGAAACGGCCGCTGGCGCCACAGTTGGCTGTCAAAACCTTGTGGCAATAAAGAATAGAGAGCTGCCACACTCAAAGCTTCTTGTTCAGTCATTAAGGGTAAAATACTCGGCAAACGACTGGCTAACATTGTTTTACCTGCACCCGGCGGACCAATCATTAACAGATTATGGCTACCCGCTGCTGCAATTTCTAACACGCGCTTGGCTTGAGCCTGGCCTTTAACTTCGCTGAGATCGCAATTAGTTAATTTTTCGTAGGTGATTGTATGGTGACAATAGGGTGTTAAAACTTCTTTACCACTTAAATGCGCACAAACCTGTAGTAAATCTCGTGCTTCAATACACTTTAATTCTGATACCAACGAGGCTTCATTCACATTCGCTGCAGGCAGAACCAATGCTCGGTTGGCAGCACGCACTGCTATAGCAAAAGATAAAATTCCTTTAATAGGACGCAATTCACCGGACAAAGCCAACTCGCCAGCGAATTCTGTGTCGCTTAAAGCATCTGTCCGCAATTGGCCTGAAGCAATTAAAATACCTAAAGCAATGGCCAGGTCGAAGCGTCCGCCTTCCTTGGGTAGATCGGCGGGCGCCAAATTAACGGTGATTCGATACCGGCTTGGAAAGTAAAAGTGACTATTCATAATAGCACTACGCACTCGATCTTTACTTTCTTTAACCACCGCCTCTGGTAACCCAACAATATTAAAGCGAGGCTGTGTACTACCCGTTAAGTGAACCTCAACCCGCACACTGGGTGCCTCAACCCCAAGCAAAGCTCGGCTATAAACGATAGCAAGTTTCATAGCACAAAGTATAAAGAATTACATCGAACAAATAACTACTGGAGTTTTCCGGATATTGACAAAGCGTTTAGCGTGGGTCTACCAACTTCTCTAATCTTTCCAGTTTTTCACGAGTGCGCAACAAAACTGCCGCTTGTGCATCGAATTCTTCACGAGTCACCAAGTTCAAACGATTAAAAGCATTCTGAATCAGTTGATGAAAGTTTTTATTAACTTCATCCGGACATTGACGTAGTCCTGCGGGTAAGGATTCAATTAATTTTTGCACTAATTCGTTGATATTTTTTGCGTTGATCATAAATTCACCTTAATATTTTCTTATGGAGTTGGTTAAAGAAATTATCGATCTTTGCCTCATCAAATCGTCTACCCTCATACAATACATAGTGCAGTGTGTTGACCACCAGATAGACCATAACACCAGACAGCAAGGCATCACTGAAAAAGTGTCCACCTGCACCGATCCGAATAAAACTTATAGTCAGTCCTGCCACACACACCCTAAAAGTAGCCAAACATTTACGTCGAACTAAAGGTACAAAAGCAAATAAAGTAAATACCATAGCACAGTCACCACAAACAAAAGAACAATTGTGCTCACACTGTGTCGACATTTTCCATACTGGTTGAAAAACGGCTGCACCACCAAACTCTTGTATCTGATGTGGGCGTGGCCGTCCCCACTGATCTTTTAAAATCGCATTAACCACTAAGCCCGGCGCTATTAAAAAACACAATAAAATATAGATAGCTGTTTTGGCATTGAAGAGTGCCACCCATGCAGGCTTTATGATTTTTAAAACTAAGATTGCCAATAAAGCGAAATTCATCATCACCAAGCTACTCATAATCAAATGACGCAGAAATTCTAGATACGAGCGCTCTTGAACCCAAAATGCGTGATGCTCAACATTATAAAATAAGTTACTTACCCAATGATCGATCTGCGGTTGATGCCAAAAGATGAGACTCAGCACAACCAATATTAAAACTGCAATATAAAACTTCATTTTCCTACTGCTCCTCGCAGCTTTAAAAGCTCAGGGTCGTCGTCCTCGCCACCACCATCTGCAGGCACTACTCCTACTACTGTAGCTACCACCGTAACGCTTGGACTCGTTATTCCTATGCGTGATGGGGGTATTACTGCTCCATGGGTTGGGCTTCTAAATACCCCAACACCACTACTCCCCACGCTATTTCGCTCACCGCCTATTTCGGCCACATTGCCGCCAAATCCTACAAGCGTATTGAGCGCAGGCGGAGGTGCTCCAGTTAAATCGCTTGAACGCGGCAGCCCCACTAGTCCTGTTCCAGCGGCTCCAACTGGTACTTCTGCCCTCAATCCAACCACACCGGCAGCTCCGGGTGCAATTAACGCTGCAGCTTTAGTTTTAAGACTTGTAAAACGGTTTAACTGTTCAGGGTCTCTAGGACCTTGAGCAAAAGCATCAAAAAATAAACTGAAATCATCCATTGTTTTGCAATTCACTAAGGAAGGAAATGAGAAGGCTAATTCGCGCGCTAAACTTACATTAAAATTCACCCAACTGTTTAATGCGGTCCCTACGCTGTGTTAGTCGATTGTCATTCTTGATTCGCGCAATATGCGCTAATAAGTGATTAAGCTATAAAGTATGGTTATCACGCACACCCATCAACTCCTCATCCAAATGGGGGTTATCTTAACATAGCACCCTCGCGTTTCTACCAAAAAATCTGGTGCAGATGCGGGGCCATATGCTAGGATTTCCCACCTTTCCGTAGAGTCGATTCACTTATTTTTTGCCAAGGATCTAATATGGGCCACATCCATTCATTCACTTCCGAGTCTGTTTCTGAAGGTCATCCTGATAAGATTGCCGATCAGATCTCAGATGCCATTCTTGACGCTATTCTACGGCAAGATCGTGAGGCACGAGTAGCCTGTGAAACTCTAGTCAAAACCGGAATGGTTATTGTTGCTGGTGAAGTGACTACTAACGCTTGGGTAGATATTGAAGAGATCACTCGCAATGTGATTAAAGACATTGGTTATAACAGCTCGGCTATGGGCTTTGACTGGAAGTCTTGTGCGGTAGTAAATGCGATTGGCAAACAGTCGCCGGATATCGCCATAGGAGTTGATGAAAAAGCCGATCATGAGCAAGGAGCTGGAGACCAAGGATTGATGTTCGGTTTCGCTTGTCGTGAAACCCCAGAATTAATGCCAGCACCTATTAGCTACGCACACCGTTTAGTGCAACGCCAAGCTGAATTGCGTAAATCAGGCGTAAACTGGCTAAGACCCGATGCCAAAAGCCAAGTGACTTTTTGCTATGATGCTAATCATCAGCCTATTAGCATTGATGCAGTCGTTTTATCAACCCAACACTCTGACGAAATCAGTCACCCTGATTTACAAGAAGCTGTCATGGAAGAAATTATTAAAGCGGTTCTTCCTGCTAAATGGTTAAGTGCGCAAACCAAATACTTTATCAACCCAACGGGTCGTTTCGTAATCGGTGGGCCGATGGGTGACTGTGGCCTAACGGGACGTAAAATTATTGTTGATACCTATGGTGGTATGGCACGTCACGGTGGTGGTGCATTCTCCGGCAAAGACCCTTCTAAAGTTGACCGTTCAGCGGCTTATGCTGGACGCTATGTGGCTAAAAATATTGTGGCCGCAGGTCTCGCTGATCGTTGTGAGATACAAGTATCTTATGCCATTGGTGTGGCAGAACCAACGTCAATTAGCATCAATACTTTTGGCACAGGCAAAATCAGTGATGAAAAAATTGTACGCTTGATTCGTGAACATTTTAATTTGAGACCTAAGGCCTTGATTCAAATGCTCGATTTAAAACGCCCGATTTATCGTGCTACTGCAGCCTATGGTCACTTTGGTCGTGAGCTACCAGAGTTTAGCTGGGAAAAAACAGATAAAGCAGAACTATTAAAAGACGCGGCCAATCTCTCAGCCAGCACTGTTGTTTAGGGCGAGTGATGTTTGTGGCTTGCGTGGGACGTAGGGGCAGGCCCCCGTGCCTGCCCTCTTTCAGTTGGGTGCATGTCTGTTAAAAAACCGCATCGCTCTACGGGCTGGGCTGTTGTGACAATTGAGTGCCCAACCAGTTGGCCCATGTGTGATAAATGGCATTGCTGTACCGTTGAGAGGGCAACCACGGGGGGATTCGCCCCTACAGCAAGCATGCGTCATTGCTTGAGGTGGTATATGTGAAGCCAAATATCCGGAGCTTTGACTTTCAGCGGTGCAATCCTCTCAAATCCCTATGCGAGATTTGGCTGTAGCCAATATAGCTTGGATAATAAGACGTGCTTTAGCAGCACCTTGCTCAAGAATCTCAGCTACTTCTGTTGGGTGTGCGATATAATAATTATAGCGCTCACGGGCACTGCTTAGCTCCTGATCGATTAATTCAAATAACAACTGCTTCACTTCGCCCCAGCCAATTCCACTAGCGTAGCGCTTAGCTAGTTCACTACTTTGTTCCGCTGTCGCAAACGCACGATACAAATTAAATAAACTACAATTCTCGATTAGCTTGGGCTCTTCGGGAGCTTGTGAGTTAGTTTTAATTTTCATGATTAATTTACGCATTTCAGCAGTCGCTAAGAATAACGGAATAGTATTCTCGTAACTCTTGCTCATCTTGCGCCCATCCAAACCAGGCAAAGTTTCAATCTCTTCATTGACTATCGCCTCAGGCAGCACAAAAGTTTCACCATAAATGTGATTAAAACGTTGGCCAATATCGCGTGCAATTTCAATGTGCTGAATCTGATCTTTTCCTACCGGCACATAGTGTGCATTGAAACCCAAAATATCGGCGGCCATTAGCACCGGGTAATTAAATAAACCCATACTGATACCAGCATCAGGATCTTTGTCACTTAGTTCAACATTTTTCGCCACAAGATCTTTATAAGCATGTGCTCGGTTTAACAAACCCTTCGCTGCCACAGTCGCCAAAACCCAAGTCAATTCTAAGATCTCAGGCACTTGCGATTGACGATAAAACATTACCTTTTTAGGATCTAAGCCTAAAGCTAACCAGGTAGCCGCATTAGCTAAGATGTACTGCTGGCGTAGCTTGGCATCCTGTAATTTTATAAGCGAATGATAATCCGCAATAAAATATAAACTTCGTTGATACTGATGTTGATTTTGAATGGCTGGACGAAGCGCACCGACATAGTTGCCTAAATGCGGGGCGCCACTGGGTGTGACACCGGTGAGAATGACTTTATCTAACATACATTTCTTAAGAGCGCTGGGCTATATATAAACATCACCACTAAGAAAGGAAAGTTATTTCGCTGAGAAAATCGAAGCTACAGGAGCTGATGAACCATCACTAAGCAGTAATCTCATATCTGCGACGAGCGTGGCTGTCCGTATGCTAATTCTTCCCGCTAGTATCGCTGATCCACCGGTAGAGTTTAATTCTCTGTCTATACATTTAGATAGGGATTGCCTTATATCAGCTGCCTTTTGTTGACTGTTTAGAATATCTAATACTGCTATTAAAAAAACAGTCTTAGCTGCTCTTCGAACATCAAAAAAAGGTATATGCCACTCAGTGTTAAGTTCCTCAAGCATCTTTGTGACTCTAACTCGTAGAGTAGTAAGCAGCTGTTTATCTTTCGCAGCAGCAGCAGCAGCAGCAGGAATCCTAGAAGTGCCAAGTGCAGGGACCACGGCAGGTCTAGAAACCGCCGCAGGTACACGAGCCGAGGCAGCTTCGATAGCAGCACGACCATGAGTGAGAGGCCGGCCGGGCGGAATAGATCCTGATAAATCAACTCTAAGACCACGACTGCAGACAGCCTTTATTACTGTCGAAATTGAGTTACATTCAACTTGCCATTGCTCATTCGAAAGCGATGGCATGTCAAAGCTGGGTGTTGCATCAGGTACTTTGTTTTCAATAATGTAAGAACCGTAGGGCTTTTTAGGCCTGAAGTCAGCATCCACTACCAAAGCACCATTTTCCAAATAGCTACCTATATTGGCTCGTATGATCGCTAAACACCTAGCGTAATCATCCCTGAGCTTTGCTAATTGAGCGTCTCTTTGAGCTGTTTCAGCCACAAACCTGTTCTTTTCCTCTTCTTCATATCGCAGCAGCCTACCGGCCTCGGCGGCCATTTTGGCTGTCTCTCCAGCAAAGCTGGCCGGAAGGGCTATCAGACTAGCGCCTAAAGCACCCATCCCAACAGCCAGGGCAGCTGGGGTACTAGCTACTGCAGTAGTGAAAGCTTTTTTACTATCCTCCCAAGCAGCTGGAGCACCAGCTACTATATCGCCAACAGCCTTCACCCTCTTAGCCATAGCAAGTTTGGCATCAGACCACCCACTAAAAGCCGTGCTCCAAGGAAAGCTAGAACTTACACTTTTAGTGACGGGCATTGCAACGACATGCGTTGTTGGGGGGGGCGTTGCAGTATCAGGTATTGCGGCCGATCTGACTAAAGCCGCTACTGCAGAAGTTACACCCTGAGTTACTGCGGCGGCGCCAGTCGCAACATGATCTGTGAATGATCTGCATGGCAAAATGGCTGGTAGAGTGACTGAGGCCAAGCGAATAGCCTCCAAATCTCTTATCTGCTGAAATAAACGGCCTCTAAGAACTTTTAAAGCTGGGGCATCCTGCGGGCGCATATTTATCCTCTTAGTATTTGGTTACACAAAGTTAATACAGCATAAGTTAAACTATGCCAAATTCCCAGTAATTAAGTATCAGAATTTACAAATTAACGCTCATGCGGGCTTGCAGTCACAAACTCTAAGCCCCGCAAGCTAAGAAAAACTCAGAAAATGAAGCCTTACTTGAGGGTACCTGTATAAATTAAATATTTTGGCTTAAGACGCGGCGCACACTTTTTGAGAGGCCACAGCTCTTCTATGTTTTGATCATCAATAAATTTCACCAACCCATTCTTTCAGGTACAATCCCCGCCATGTCAAATCAGCACCCTTTATTGAATAAGCTCAATCCCGCACAACACGAAGCAGTCGCCGCCCCTCAAACTAATCTTTTGGTACTTGCTGGTGCTGGTAGCGGTAAAACTCGCGTGCTCGTGCATCGTATTGCCTGGCTCATGCAGGAAGAAGGCATTTCTCCTTTTGGCATATTGGCGGTTACCTTTACCAATAAAGCTGCTTATGAAATGCGGCATCGGATTGAGTCATTATGTCAAACACCCACGGAACGCATGTGGGTAGGTACTTTTCATGGCTTAGCGCATCGCTTTTTACGTCAGCACTGGGCTGAAGCCAATTTACCACAAGCTTTTCAAATTTTAGATGCCGATGATCAATTGCGTTTATTAAAACGCATTCACAAAAGTCTGGGATTGGATGAAACTCATTGGCCACCTAAACAGTCACAATGGTTCATCAATAAAAACAAGGAAGAAGGTTTAAGAACAAAACACCTTAACTCTAATGAAAGCTTCTTCATGGAAACAATGTGTAAAATCTACAGCCATTATGAAGAGCTATGTCAGCGTAGTGGCCTGGTTGATTTTTGCGAACTCTTATTACGCTCACTAGAGACCTTGCAAAACAATGCGGAGCTTTGCCAGCATTATCACTCACGATTTCAACATATTTTAGTCGATGAGTTCCAAGATACTAATAACATTCAATATTCTTGGTTGCGCTTATTAGCGGGAAAAAACGGCTTTTTAATGGCGGTAGGCGATGACGACCAATCCATCTACAGCTGGCGTGGCGCTAAAATTGAAAATATTCACCGTTTTTCCAAGGATTTCTCACCTGTTACCACTGTGCGACTTGAACAAAACTATCGTTCAACAGGAACAATTCTAGCTGCAGCCAACGCTGTGATCGAAAATAACAGTAATCGTTTGGGCAAGAATCTATGGACCGAGGACGCAAGTGGCGAACTCATTAATCTCTACTCAGCTTATAATGAGCGAGATGAGGCTTATTATGTAGTTGCACGCATTCAAGACTGTTTAAATCAGGGTTTTCAACGTAGCGATGTCGCCATTTTATATCGTTCTAATGCACAATCACGTGTATTAGAAGAATGTTTGCTGGGCGCGAATATTCCGTATCGAATTTTTGGTGGACAAAAATTCTTTGACCGTGCCGAAATCAAAGATGCTTTAGCTTATTTACGCATGATTGCTAACCGTAAAGATGATGCCGCATTTGAGCGCATTGTTAACGTTCCCACTCGCGGAATTGGTGATACTACTCTCGTGAGTTTGCGTGAACAGGCACGCATTCAACAGCTTTCGCTGTGGGATGCGGCCATTGCGATGATTAGTGCCAATCTATTAAGTAATCGTGCGGCGGTGGCCCTTCAAACTTTTATAAATTTAGTTGAGCTAACGGCAGAAACCACTCAGAGCATCAATTTATCTGCCCAAACTGAGTTTGTGATTAATGCCAGTGGCTTGCTAGAGCTCTATCGCAAAGATCGTAGTGAGCGTGGCCAATCACGCACTGAAAACTTAGAAGAATTGATTACGGCCACTCGTCAATTTACGCCTGATCAAAACGAAGCAGAAAGCTTAAAACCACTGGATGCTTTCTTAGCCCATGTCGCCTTAGAAACCGGAGAAAATCAAGCTGACGCACAAAGTGACAGTATAAATCTAATGACCATGCACGCAGCCAAAGGTTTAGAATTTCCCGTTGTTTTCTTGTGTGGCTTAGAGGAAGGATTATTTCCCCATAAAATGTCGACCGAAGAGCCCCATGGTTTAGAAGAAGAACGTCGCCTATGCTATGTGGGCATGACGCGCGCCATGAAAAAATTATATTTAAGTTTTGCTGAATCACGCTTCCTACATGGT
>JBDNGR010000069.1:0-3043 GCA_041689165.1 Coxiellaceae bacterium | reverse complement strand
AATGCGACGTCAAGATGGAACTTACAACTCGCCGCTTGAGAGTCGAGAGGTATATACCGAGCTAAAAATGAGTGAGAAAGAAGGCCCCCTAAGAGATGGAACCCAGCACAATAAGCCGCAAGTATCAAACAACCACTATCGCTGATTTTAAAATCCAAAAGCTGCAGTTTATCAATGCAGCCGCAGAAGCAACTCAAACCCTCCCGGAATTCGCACAAAAGCCCGATGAGCTGATCAAATTGTACCGCGGCATGGTCTTAACCCGCAGTTTTGATCAAAAAGCGATCAATTTACAGCGTACTGGCAAAATGGGCACCTATCCCTCTTCACTCGGCCAGGAAGCCGTCACCGTTGGCATGGGAGCGGCTCTCCAAGACGATGACGTATTTTGCCCTTACTATCGCGACCAAGGTGCTTTTATTCAACGCGGTCTTTCGCCTGCCAAAATCTTAGCCTACTGGGGTGGGGACGAGCGTGGCAGTGATTTCGACACTCACCGCGAAGACTTACCCTTGTGTGTTCCTATTGCAACTCAATTACTCCATGCGGCTGGTGTGGCTTATGCCATTAAATATCGCAAACAATCGCGCGCGGTCTTAACGATCTGTGGCGATGGCGGTACTTCTAAAGGTGATTTTTTTGAAACTTTAAACATCAGCGGCGTGTGGCATTTGCCCTTGGTGATAGTGATCAACAACAATCAATGGGCGATTTCTGCGCCAAATCACGTGCAAACAAACACCGCAAGTCTCGCGCAAAAAGCGATTGCAGCCGGCATTGAAGGCCTACAAGTCGATGGTAATGATATTGTGGCGGTACACACCGCCGTCAGTAATGCCTTAGAAAAAGCACGCCATGGTGGTGGTGCGACTTTGATTGAAGCCCTCACCTATCGTTTATGCGATCACACCACGGCTGATGATGCGACACGTTATGGTGATAAAGAAGGTCTCGCTAGAGCCTGGGAGATCGAACCTATTGCGCGCCTACGCACTTATCTACATAACCAAGGCGCTTGGGATAAAGAAAAAGAATTTGCCTTACAAAAAGAATGTAGCCTACAAATTGAAGCCGCTGTGGCTGAGTATTTAGCACTGCCACCACAAGCTCTCACAGCCATGCTTGATTATCTTTATCAAGACTTGCCGGATGCTTTACAAGAGCAGCGCGACATCCTTGAGGCACAACTATGAGTGAAATTACTTTAGCGGAAGCCGTCACCCAAGCACTGGCCTATGAAATGGCGCATGACGAAAATGTGGTGGTTTTAGGTCAAGACATTGGCGTAAACGGTGGCGTCTTTAGGACGACGGTCGGATTGCTAGAACAATTTGGCCCTGAGCGCGTGCTCGACACACCTTTAGCCGAATCAATGATTGCGGGCCTTAGCATTGGTATGGCGACTCAAGGCTTAAAACCCGTAGCTGAATTCCAATTCATGGGATTTATTTACTCGGCTTTTGATCAAATCATTAGTCACGCGGCACGAATGCGAAATCGCACCCGCGGACGCTTAAGCTGTCCGCTCGTGTATCGCGCACCTTTCGGTGGTGGCATTCATGCACCTGAGCATCACTCTGAAAGCACTGAAGCTCTATTTGCCCACATACCCGGTTTGCGGGTGGTAATTCCATCCTCACCGGCGCGTGCCTATGGTTTGCTATTAGCGGCCATTCGTAATCCTGATCCGGTGATTTTCTTAGAACCTAAACGAATCTATCGCTTGCACAAGCAAGTGGTACCCGATAACGGTGAAGCTTTACCGCTGGATCAATGTTTCGTTTTACGCGAAGGATCCGATATCACTTTAGTGACTTGGGGCGCATCCACACACGAAAGCTTATTGGCTGCCAATCAATTAGCTGAACAAGGCATTAGTGTGGAGGTGATTGATCTCGCCACTATTAAACCTTTAGACATTATTACAATTTTAAACTCTTTGGAGAAAACGGGGCGCTGTCTTATTGTGCATGAAGCCGCTCGCACTTGCGGTGTTGGTGCAGAAATAGCTGCGCAAATTGCCGAGTACGGATTATTATCGCTGGTAGCACCCATTAAGCGCGTCACCGGTTTTGATACCATCATGCCGTATTTCAAATTAGAAAAATATTATATACCGAGCACCGAGCGCATAATGGCGAGTGCCGTCGAGCTTATGGAGCACGCATGAAAATATTTCGATTACCCGATTTAGGCGAGGGTTTACCAGACGCAGAAATTCGCGAATGGTATGTTAAAGAAGGCGATGACGTGCAACTGGATCAACCCATTGTCGCGATGGAAACCGCTAAAGCTTTAGTTGATGTGCCCTCACCTTACACCGGTAAAATTCTTAAATTATTCGGCGCCGCCGGCGATCGCATCAATACCGACGATCCCTTAGTGGGCTATGAAGGAAAAGCGACCACTCCAGAAGAAGCTGAAAAATCCGATAGCGGCACCGTCGTTGGCAATATTCCCACTAGCGATCAAGTACTCAAAGAAACCGCTACTGGGGTGAGTGTTAGCCACACAGCTAACACCATCAGAGCCACGCCGGCAGTACGTGCTCTTGCTAAGAAACTAGAAGTCGATTTAAGTTTAATTCAAGGCACCGGTCACAACGGCATGATCAGCGCCGACGATGTGAAACAGTCTGCCAGCATTGAAACCCCCAAATTAGAAAACTCAACCATCTTGAGCGCGGCCCGCCGTGCGATGGCACATGCGATGATTATTTCGCACCGCGAAGTGGTAGCTGTAACAGTCGTTGATGACGCTGATTTACATGACTGGGAGGGCAAACAAGATATCTCAATTCGCTTGATTCGTGCGATCGCCAAAGCTTGCCAAGCAGAAACGATGCTTAATGCCAGTTTTGATGGCGACAATCTCAGTTTCCGTTTAAACCCGCAAGTCAATTTGGGTATTGCGGTGGATACACCACACGGTTTGTATGTGCCGGTTATTTACGATGTTGATCAGCAAACTGATGCTGATTTGCGAGTCACTATTGATCGCTTCAAACAACAAGCACTAGATCGCAGCTTTAGCCCAGATGATT
>JBDNGR010000068.1:0-11061 GCA_041689165.1 Coxiellaceae bacterium | reverse complement strand
CAAACACAAACACAAACACAAACACAAACACAAAAACAAAAACAACAGAAATTTAGGCACTTCAACAGTTATTTTTATGAAACTCGCGCACACTAAAACCCCCGCCCTAATGGGCATCATCAATCTCTCTCCTAATTCTTTCTATAACGCTTGTGCAAATCTAGATGAAGCTTTGCGTCTTGCTGAACGTATGGTGGCGGAAGGTGCTGATATTTTAGATATTGGTGCTGAAGCGACTAACCCAATGACTGAATTAAACAGTGATCGCAGCCAAGAATTAGAGCAGTTGATTCCTTCGATTGAGGCTATTAAACAACGCTTTGATATTAAAATTTCAGTTGATACCAGCAGGCCCGAAGTCATGCAAGCCGTGGTCGATGCGGGTGCCGATATGATTAATGATCAACGCGCTTTGCAAATACCTGGTGCCTTACAAATGGCGGTTAAACTACAAGTGCCGGTGTGCCTGATGCATGGCTTTGTTCCGTCACGAGTAGCAGGATCAACCACCGCTGAAGACTTATTAAGCAAAATCAAAACAGATTTTTCACGTTGGATTAACGAATATCACGCTGTGGGTCTCAAGGCCGCGCAAATTATTTTGGACCCCGGTTTCGGTACCGGACACTATGGCAAAAATACTGCTGAAAACTTTTATCTCTTAAATCACCTGGATCAATTAGTCGAGCTTGGTTATCCCGTCTTAGTAGGCTGGTCGCGCAAGTCGATGCTGGGTGAAATTCTCAATAAACCCGTCGAAGATCGTTTATTTGGGAGCGTGGCTACTAGTGTTATTTTGGCGCAAAAGGGCGCTGCCATTATCCGCACTCATGATGTGGGGCCTACCGCTGATGCATTGAAGGTGGTTGAGCAGCTGCTGTAGGGCTGAGCTTGCGAGTCCGCGAGCATGAGTGGCCCAACATCCGATAATGATTCTGCTCACAATTTTGAATTGACCACGGTCTTGTAGGGGCGTGGCCGCCGTGCCCGACCTCTCTCAGTTGGGTGTATGTTTGATAAAAAACATTAATGTGTAATGCACAGTCGGCCTGTGTGCGTGTGTGGTAATTGGCATCGATGTACGATTGGGAGGGCAACCACCCAATATCCACACCAGTATTGCCCCTACGGATTCTTCGTAGAAAGTTCCAATGTAAATAACTAATTCCGAGTGTTGGGCCGCGCAAGCTCGCGGACTCCCAAGCTCAGCCCAACCCACGCTTGGCCTTACCTAGCACCTCAAGCCAGATATGCTATAGTGTCGCCCCATGCAAACTTCTAAAAAATACTTTGGTACTGATGGCATTCGAGGTGAGGTGGGGAATTCGTTAATCGATCCTGCTTTTGTCTTAAAACTCGGTTGGGCCCTCGGTAGGGTTTTGAGTCGCCAGGGCGCCGCTAAAGTCATTATTGGCAAAGACACCCGTGTTTCAGGTTACATGTTGGAATCCGCTTTGGAAGCAGGTCTAGCTGCGGCCGGCGTAGACATTCTCTTGTTAGGTCCGATGCCAACTCCAGCTGTTGCTTATCTCACTCGTACCTTGCGCGCTAGCGCGGGTATTGTCATCAGTGCTTCACATAATCCCTACCACGATAATGGTGTTAAATTCTTTGATGCGAACGGTTTGAAGCTTTCTGATGAGATCGAAGCTCTGATCGAACAAGAAATTGAAAAGCCGATGGAAACGGTGTGCTCACGGGAGCTTGGTAAAGCACAGCGTATTGATGATGCAGGGGGTCGCTATATTGAATTTTGCAAAAGCACTTTTCCTTCGCAGTTAACATTGAGTGGTTTGAAGCTGGTAGTTGATTGTGCGAATGGTGCTACTTACAACGTGGCGCCGGATGTATTTCATGAATTAGGTGCTGATGTTATACCGCTCGCGGTCTCACCAGATGGTTTTAATATCAATCATCAAAGTGGTGCGGTGCAACCACAATATTTGCAGCAAGCCGTATTAGCGAATCAAGCCGATTTAGGTATTGCTTTAGATGGTGATGGTGATCGTGTGATCATGGTCGATCATTGTGGTGAAGTAGTTGATGGTGATGAAATCTTATGTATTTTAGCTAAAGCACAACGCGATCGTAGTCAAAAGCGCTTCGGTGTGGTCGGCACCGTAATGAGTAACTTAGGTTTGGAACAAGCAATGCATGAATTTGATATTGATTTTGTGCGCACGCATGTGGGTGACCGCCATGTGATGGAAAGCTTACACAAAAATAATTGGATTTTAGGGGGTGAGTCTTCAGGTCATGTGGTTAATTTAGATCTAACAACCACTGGCGATGGCACTATCACGGCTTTGCAAGTCTTAAGTAGTATGAAATTTTCTGGCAAAGATTTGCATAGTTTGAAAAAAGTGATGACCAAGCGCCCGCAAGTATTGATTAATGTGCCTTTGAAAATTAGCATTAATTTAGCTGAACATGCCGCTATTCAACAAGCTGTAGCAGAAATAGAAAAGGAGCTTGGATCTAAGGGACGAGTTTTACTACGTGCTTCAGGTACTGAGCCTGTCGTACGAGTCATGGTGGAAGCGGATGAACTAAAGCATGCTCAAGCAACAGCTGAGGCTATAGCCACCATCGTAGCTAAGTTTATATAACCCTGAGAAGCTAAATGACCTTTGAAAACAAAATTCCCTTTCTGCGTCGCCTTGGTGTTTTCAGCTTGGTTATGATCACTGTTGGCTCGGTCGATAGCATTCGTAATTTGCCCACCACCGCTTTGTTTGGCACATCTTTAATTTTCTTTTTCAGCTTAGCTGCTGTGTTCTTTTTAATTCCGACCGCTCTAGTCTCAGCTGAATTGTCTTCATCATCCACAGAGAGTGGTGGCATTTATGTTTGGGTTAAGCATGCTTTTGGGGTGCAAGCGGGATTTGTGGCTGTTTGGTTTCAGTGGATTGAAAACGTAATTTGGTATCCGACTATTTTGTCTTTTGTCGCAGGAACCGTCGGTTATTTGATTTCACCGGAGCTTGCGACACAGCGGTATTTTTTAATCACGGTTATTTTACTATCGTTTTGGGGTGCTACGTTCATTAATCTATTCGGTATTCGCAGCTCTGCTTTTTTTAGCAGCTTTTGCACGATTGTAGGATTAATTGTGCCAATGTGTTTGATCATTATTTTGGGTTCTATTTGGTTGGTGACAGAACGGCCCGTGCAAATTCACTTTGATGCAGCTTCCATTATTCCTAATTTTGCTGATTCGCATTTGTGGGTGGCATTAACGGGTATTATTCTATCTTTTTGCGGAATGGAAATTGCGACTGTGCACGCCGGGGATGTGCGTGATCCACAACGCTCTTATCCAATCGCTATGTTAATCTCTTGTCTGATTTTAGTAGTTACCTTGATATGTGGTTCTTTAGCTATTGCTGTGGTATTGCCCGCAAATCATATCAGCCTAGTAGCGGGCTTGATGCAAGCTTTCCACGCATTTTTTGCAGCCTATGGTATGGATTGGATTTTACCTTTTATGGCTTTTACTTTGGTGGTAGGTGGTATGGGTAGTGTGAGTAATTGGATTATTGCACCGACGCGTGGATTGCTCGTGGCTTCGCGTGATGGTAATTTGCCGGCAGTTTGTGCCAAAGAAAATCGTTATGGTGCGCCTAAAGTATTGTTGATTGCACAAGCCTTGATTGTGAGTGTGATTACTTTAGTCTTTTTACTATTACCCAGTGTTAATGGTTCATATTGGTTATTAACGGCACTTGCCGCACAACTTTATATGTTGATGTATATTTTGATGTTTGTGACAGCGATTCGTTTGCGCTATAAGCCCGCACACACGTCTTGGGTCAAGGCTTTTAGAATTCCGGGTGGCAATTGGGGAATATGGATAGTTTGTTTGCTCGGCATTCTAGCTTCAACAGCCACGTTTTTTATAGGCTTTATTCCGCCGGAAAATATTGATATTGGTGGCGTTTGGCGTTATGAGCTTTTATTAATTTCTGGTCTAATTCTGATGAGTTTAGCGCCTTTTGTGCTTTATCGCCTGTACCGAAAGGCTTGATTTTGTTGCGTTAGCTCCCTAGAATACCCTGTTTTGAAGGTGGCCATAATGCAAATATTTCAAGAAGCATTGACCTTTGATGATGTTCTTCTCGTCCCTGCTCATTCGACTGTACTTCCCAAAGATGTCTCTCTATCCACGCAATTAACACGTGAAATTCAGCTGAATATTCCGCTTTTATCTGCTGCCATGGATACGGTTACCGAGGCGCGTCTTGCGATCGCTCTAGCCGAGGCGGGTGGTCTAGGTATTCTGCATAAGAATATGTCGATTGAGCGTCAGGCGGATGAAGTACGCAAGGTTAAGAAGTTTGAGAACGGGGTGGTCAAAGATCCTCTAACCGTGAGTCCGAGTACCACCATAGCGCAATTGATTTCACTAACGAATCAGCATCATATTTCAGGGATGCCGGTGGTTGAAGGCGACCAATTGCTTGGGATTATCACCAGCCGAGATATCCGCTTCGAAACGAATATGCAACGTCCTGTTGCGGAGTTGATGACACCCAAAGAACGCTTAATCACTGTGCCTGAAGGTACAACGCCGGCCGAAGCCATGGAAGTATTTCGTCGCCACCGTTTAGAGAAAGTATTGATTGTGAACAGTGAATTCCGCTTACGCGGCATGATGACTGTGCGTGACATACTAAAAACTCAGGAAAATCCGCTAGCGACAAAAAATGCCTCAGGACAACTAAGAGTAGGAGCCGCTGTAGGAACAGCCGCCAATACCCCTGATCGAGTAGCAGCCTTAGTGGTCGCTGGAGTGGATGTCATTATCGTTGATACAGCGCATGGTCATTCGCAAGGTGTATTGGATCAAGTTCGTTGGATTAAAACGCATTATCCTGAAGTGCAAGTCATAGGTGGTAATATTGCTACCGCTGAAGCGGCGCTAGATTTAGTAAAAGCGGGTGCTGATGCGGTCAAAGTGGGTATTGGTCCTGGTTCTAATTGTACGACACGAATCGTGGCGGGGGTGGGCGTGCCACAAATTACGGCGATCGCTAATGTCGCAAAAGCATTGACTAAAAAAGGTGTGCCAGTAATCGCTGATGGTGGTATTCGTTATTCAGGTGATATTGCGAAAGCTATTGCGGCGGGTGCTTCCACTGTCATGATTGGTGGTTTATTTGCCGGTACCGAAGAATCGCCCGGTGAAATTGTGTTGTACCAAGCTCGTACTTATAAAGAATATCGTGGCATGGGTTCGGTGGGTGCGATGGATCAAAATTACGGTTCGAGTGATCGTTATTTCCAAAGCTCTAACACACGCGATAAATTTGTACCGGAAGGCATTGAAGGACGCGTTTCTTACAAAGGCTCAATCAGCGCTGTTATTCATCAGTTAACAGGTGGTTTACGCTCTAGTATGGGCTACACTGGCTGCGCTACTCTTGCTGAGATGCATGCTAAAGCGCGCTTTGTGCGTATCACTGGAGCTGGGGTACGTGAAAGTCATGTGCATGATGTGAAGATTACCAAAGAAGCGCCGAATTATTCGATTGATGAATAATCGTTTGCACAACATTCGGGATTGTCTATTGACAACAAAACTTTCTACGAAGGATATGTAGGGGCGGGGCCCTGTCCCCGCCCTCTCAACTGTACATCGATGTTAATTCAAAAAGGGCAGGCACAGGGGCCTGCTTCTACATGACCGTGGTTTATTCAGAAAGCATGCCGTTATCCAGCGAAACGCATAATAATGAGAGTATTTAATTGCCTATGACAGACATCCACCAACAACGAATTTTAATTTTAGACTTTGGTTCTCAATATACGCAACTCATCGCGCGCCGTGTGCGTGAGTTAGGTGTTTATTCTGAATTGCTGCCTTGTGATGCTGATGAAGCCCAAATTCGTGATTTCAAACCCACTGGTATCATATTATCGGGTGGGCCTGAAAGTGTGACAGAAACACACAGCCCGCGTGCACCACAAGTGGTATTTGAATTAGCTTGTCCTATCCTGGGTATTTGCTATGGCATGCAAACCATGGCAGAGCAGTTAGGTGGACGTGTCGCGAACTCAAAAGCTCATTCAGAATTCGGTTATGCGGAATTGTGTATCGCAAAACAATCGCCATTATTTAAAGACATTAATGATGCAATTAATGCTGAAGGCCAAGCCTTGCTTAATGTGTGGATGAGTCATGGTGATTATGTGGCTGAATTACCGCTAGGTTTTGTGACCATCGCTAATACCAGCTATTGTCAAATAGCAGCCATGGCTAATGTGGAAAAGCATTATTATGGCCTGCAATTTCATCCAGAAGTGACTCACACAGCGCAAGGGAAGCGCATTTTGAGTCATTTCGTACATGAGATTTGTGGTTGCGCGTCTTTATGGAATCCCGAAAATATTATCCAAGCCAGTATTGCTGAAATTCGTGCAACTGTTGGTGAAGAGCAAGTCTTATTAGGCCTATCAGGCGGTGTTGATTCTTCAGTAGTAGCGGCATTGTTGTACAAAGCGATTGGTGATCAGCTCACCTGTGTGTTTGTGGATACCGGTTTATTACGTTTGCATGAAGGCGATCAAGTCATGCAAATTTTTGCGGAACATTTAGGCGTTAAAGTAATTCGTGTGAATGCTACTGAACAATTTTATCAAGCATTGTCTGGTGTGGCTGATCCAGAACAAAAACGTAAAATTATAGGTAAAGCTTTTGTCGATATTTTTGAAGCAGAAGCGGCGAAGTTAAGTAATGTGCAATGGTTGGCGCAAGGCACTATTTACCCCGATATTATTGAATCAGCTGGTAAACAATTTAAAAAAGCACATCTGATCAAGTCGCATCATAATGTCGGTGGTTTGCCTGAAGAAATGAAATTAAAACTCGTTGAGCCACTCAAAGAATTATTTAAAGATGAAGTGCGTCAGCTAGGTATGCAATTGGGTTTGCCCAGCTCCATGGTTTATCGTCATCCCTTTCCAGGACCAGGTCTAGGCGTGCGCGTTTTAGGTGAAGTGAAAGCTGAGTATGTCGAGCTCTTGCAAAAAGCCGACGCGATTTTTATTGAGGAATTACGCAAAGCCAATTTGTATGACAAAGTCAGCCAAGCATTTGTGGTGTTTTTGCCGGTGAAATCAGTCGGTGTGAAAGGTGATGCACGCAGTTACGATTATGTGGTGGCCTTGCGCGCGGTTGAAACTATTGATTTCATGACTGCGCATTGGGCGCATTTACCCTATGATTTTCTAGCTGAGGTGAGCAATCGCATCATGAATGAAATCAAAGGTATTTCGCGTGTGGTCTACGATATTTCTGGCAAACCTCCCTCAACGATTGAGTGGGAGTAGTTTAACTAGCGATGTCGCCTATTCATTTCATGCAGCGTGCTTTGGAATTGTCTCGCCAAGCTGAACAGGAGGGCGAAGTGCCCGTCGGTGCAGTGTTGGTGCGGAACAACCAGATTATTGGCGAAGGCTACAATCAACCCATTTGCCGCCACGATCCCACGGCCCATGCAGAAATTATGGCGCTGCGCCAGGCAGCTCAAACTTGCCAAAATTACCGTTTAACCGATACCACCTTGTATGTGACCCTAGAACCCTGCGCCATGTGCTTGGGGGCTCTCCAGCATGCTCGAATAGCACATCTGGTCTATGGCGCGTCTGACCCGAAAACGGGTGCGGTAGAAAGCATCCATCACTTGCTAGACGAGCCACTTAACCACCGTATTAGCTGGGAAAAGGGTGTATTAGCCGAAGAATCTAGCCAAATCCTAAAAGCCTTTTTTAAGCAGCGCCGTTGAGGACACCTCTATAAAATGGCTATAACAAGTGGTCAATTTTTGACTTATGGTCTATGCTATGGCGATTTGTACGATTGTGAGCTTTCGGGTTATGGGAGATTTTTACAGGTACTTTAAGCCTGTATTTTGAATTTGATTTGAGCTGGTAGTTTTTAAGAAAACCTTAATCATTAGCCCGCATAATACAGCTGTGAGTTTGAAATAGTTTGTTCATTCACTTAAGTCAGCAGAGGTATAGCATGACAAGAATATCTACCCCCCCCCCTACTTTAAAGCCAGTAGCTGCTCCTGATGCCGCAGCTCCGCTACCTCAAGCAGTGCAGGATTATCTTAGGCGTGAAACAGAGCTGTTTGGTCGAACTCTTCTTGCCACTGAAATCCAAGCTTTAGTCACGTCAGCGACAGACAGTCCGTGTGCCTTGGCGCTAGCTGAGTATCTAGACCGGATGTGCCATGAGGTTGGTGGTGGCTATCCGCGTGATGGAAAAAGCGCAGAACGACATTTTTATCTTGGTGGTAATACGGTCGATCGTGTTCTTAATGAATATGGGCGTAAGCGAGAAATAGCTAAAGCACTAGCGCAAGCTTATCTCTCGGTTCTTGAAAAAGATGTGGCTGAAAATATATTCTTAGAAAGTGGAAAGTCTTTTGTTACAGCTACACCAGATGAATCGCAAAGCGCATCAGTGGGTGCAATAAAGGCATCTGAAGCAGAGCTTTGCGCTATTGCAAAACAAGAGCTTGCAAAAAAATCCTATGCAGAAATTTTTGGCGACGCAGCCTTGGCGTCAAAACTTCTCGAGCTTGGAAAGCTAAAAGCAACCCAAAATACAAAATGGTCAAAGCTGCTTAAAGAAGCTTATGTGGAGATCTACGGTAATTATGAAGGGAAGGTAAAATTTATTGAGGCAGGAAAATTAATTTATGCTGAAACTTACAGTCACGAAAAGTTAATTTCTAAGCTTCGGGCTACAGGGAACGACCTACAGGTTTTCAATGATCAACTGGCAGAGCTAGGTTTGTCCGCACTTGTGCTAGATGTTTTAGCTAAGATGCCAAAAGCATTAGAGCCTGCTGTACAGTCAGTACTTGATAGACGTCTAAGAGATTTGGGTGGTGAGGGATTATTGGTTGAAGTGAATACAGCTGTTAGCGCAGGAAATTGGAAGGAAGCATTTACAAGATTGCTTGAATCAAAAAAGACTGAGTTAAAAAAAGAAGGTCTTCGATGTTTAGAAGATCGTTTATTTGCTGAGTTAAAAAAAGAAGGTCTTCGATGTTTAGAAGATCGTTTATTTGCTGATAACTTTCCTCGTCTAGACAAATTAGTAACTGATGATGTGACAAATGATATTGAAGCGCAGCATAAAGCTTTTCCAGCAGAAATGGTTGCGCAAGCTGAGAATTATTATCCTAGCTTGGAGCTTGATTCGCCAGCAACAACTGGCTCTCTTTTGGAAGCGCGCATGGGTCGCTGGATGGCTAAAATGCTTAACATCAGTCTTTTGTATGTACAAGCTTCCTTAGAATCGCAGCCTGGCTTGGCTAGTGATATAAAGAGTGTACTTGAGGCGCATTATGCAAAGCTTCCGGGAGTTGACACAGTTTCTGAGATAGAAACAATGCCACGTTTAGCGGCTTCATTTTTAGTTGGTATAGGTGTTCTGGCAAATCGTAGTCTTCCTGTACCAGGGATGGAAAATCCAACATATGCTTATTTCTCTAATTTGATGACAAAAATAGTAGGTCAAGGTAATAAATGTATTGCTACAAACCTGCCAGCTGAATATAAAGATCGGCCTTTTGGTTTAGTTGAATACATGATCTTTTTGCTTAGTAAATTAGATAAGCCACAAGATCTAACATCTTTTGACCAAGAAAATCTTAATCATTTAAAAACAGTATTTTTATTCATGGCAGTTAATGCGGAAAATAAGGTAGTTGGGCACCATCAACAGATAGCCTCGGTTGCAAGGGAGATGGTGGAGGACCATCGAATAGCAGATGCATATAAGCTATTAAGTTTAGCCGGGAAGCTGTTTACTCTTAATGAATACTATTTTCTTGCGAGAGAGTTGCTTCCTTCTAATGACGTTAGGATAGATACATTAATTATAAAACTTAACATAGAAGCTGCTAAAAATCCGGCAATTTATGCCAAAACCATAGCTGGTTTTTATTTGGCACAGGAAACTATTGAGTCTAGGGGGAAAATTTTGAATCTTGTTCCGGCTCAGTTTCGACCTGTTGTTGCCAAGACCATTTTTGAAATGGCTGAGGAATGCTTGCAGCCCCTTGCTATAGGCATTAATGATAATTTTCGTTCATCATATAAAAGAGTATTGTCAGGTTTAATTTCACGTTCATTACAAGAATATTTGGCTGGTAAAGCAATGACTGTAAATTTTGATGGAAATTTCTTGAAGCAATTTTCAGTACTTGGTAGTGACCAAAAAGCAGAACGTAATATAGCAGCGGCTTACGAAATTTTAGCTCTACTTCAACAGCTAGAAAGCTATAGTGGTGAAAAAAATCCTGATGGTGCTGGAAAGCATACTGAGGCAGATAAAGCGCAGGCATACAAAGCCGTTATGAATGTGGTGCGGAGCATACAAGCAGAAGCGGCGATTCGTGGTTACCGTAGTGTGAAAGGACAAAGTAGTCGTTTTGCAGAGCTACTGGATCTTGATATCCCAGTGGAGAGAATGCAGGGCTCAATTCAATTTCCGCTAGGATTTGATTTGAGCGGCTATCAAGCAATTAAGCCTTTACATGAGCTTGAAAACACTTGGTTCAATAAGCCCGCAAAAAAATTCAATAATTGGGCTAAGCAAAACCCATGGGCGATTTTTGCGGCTGTGGTGAGTACGCTGTTAATTGCAGCAGGAACAGTTGCTTTAGCTCTTGCTCTATTTTCACCAGCTGCCATTGTTGTAGTTCCATTGCTGGGTGTAAGTCTTGGTCTTGCTAATGTCTTATTACCAGCGGCTATTACCTTGGGAGCAGGGGTGTTGTTAGCGGCCTTTAGCGCTGGCGTTAACGAAACGCGCAATACCGTTGCAGCCAAGCTTCTGCGGCAAGGGCTTGATAAACACCAATATTCTTCTCCTCCTGATACAGCACCAGGGGTTCCACCACGGACTGAACTTGAAGGTTCTCTGTCCGGAGGCGGGCTCGCTAAGAGGAGTTCTTCTCCAGGACTTCCAGGCGCTTCTGAAGGTGCTGCTTTTCCTGAAGGTGCTGTTCCAAGTACTTCAGCTTTTGTAAACCTCCT
>JBDNGR010000067.1:0-6258 GCA_041689165.1 Coxiellaceae bacterium | reverse complement strand
CATGGGAAACAGGGCGCTTTAATACTTACACTGTCACACGTTTTTCAAGTAACTTAATTTTGGATGGTGATGGCGACACCATTACTTATCGAGCTGAAAGTGTTGCGCTAAACGGCGAAGTAGAATCCTTGTGGCCATTCCTAACATTTTTTGCCGGAAGCAATCGGCCCATGACTTTGTCAGGTTCTTTTCCGCAGCAAAGTGTGCGCAGTGCTTGGGTACGAATTACCGGTGAAGATGGTCATGGCGCGATTGCATCAGTACAATTCTTAATAACCAATCCTTATCGTCTTCCTGTTTGTCTTGTCTATGCCAATCAAACTATTCCAGCGAGCAGTGCATTTTCAATTTCAGGTAGTGGTATCTGTAGTGACCCCAATGGTTATGCATTAACCTACCGACTACTGAGCGCGGGCCCTGGTATTACAGCCACCATCGATGCAAGCTCAGGCACCTTAGCTGTGACCACTTTGCCCCGCGGCCAAGGTGTTAGTCGCTATGTAGTACGAGTTAACAAGCTAGATAAAGGAGTATTGATTACTGATATTGGAACCACAACAAATATCACAGGCTTTATCAGTTATAGGAACACACCACCGAGCTTTAGCTCAGAAGCTTTAGCTGAAGCAAAGGTGGGAGAGGATTATCAAATTACTTTAACAGCGGCCGATGATGTCGATGGTGATGTCTTAAGTGATGTTATGAACGGCTTGCCCAGTGGTTTCATTTACAACGGCACGACACGACGTATTCAAGGTCGTCCGACCACCTCACAAATTGGTAGCGCCTCTTTAATTCGTTTGGTGAGTGATGGCTTCGCGACAGTTATTCAACCTTATTCTTTAGTCGTCATTAGAACGCTTTCCGTTAGTGTCGATACAAACACTGTTTCTTATACTGAAGATCAAGTTTTGAATTTAGGCTTGGCATTTAACTTAGTGATAACAGGCAGCGCTACTGCACCGACGAATGCCAGCGTTACTTTTACAGTAGCGAAAGGTCGTTATCGCATCAGCTCTCGACCCGGCGTAAGTATCACAGCAACACGCCAAGATACTTTCACCATGATCGGCTCACCCACTGATGTAACCTTAGCGGCACGCAATACGACTTTCGAGCCACCTTTAAATGAAGCGGGATTTTTTGAAGGTGCCGTGCGAGTTAGCTATGGTGCAAATTCGGTGGAAAGCTTTAGTTTGAGTTTTACGGGTATAGCGGTGGATGATCCCATTACTACTCCTACACAAGCTATATCAGCTATAACGGCTAATCCACTACGTCAAACCAGTGGCACTGTTCCAAGCTTTGGTAATCCAGACGGCAACACTTTGCGTTATTCTGTCGAATTTTTTAATGCCAATGGAACCGTTATTGTCACGAGCACCCATACTGCTAATATATGGCAGCTCAGTGTTGATCAACTCACCAGCTCTTATAGCTTTATTCCACCCATAAATTCCCAAAGCAATTATTTATTTCGTGCAACAGCTCAAGCGCTTGATGCTTTATCGGCACCTATTCCAGGAAAATCAGCGAGTACCAGCAGCACTTTAACGGTAGCTAACACAGCACCACGTGTAACAGGCGAAACTTTAGCTCAAGCAAAATTAGGCGAACCGTTTGCTCATCCATTTTTAGCCGCTAGTGATGAGGATGGAGATAGTTTAACGGATAGTTTTAGTTTGCCCACAGGCTTCACTTATCATTCCGGCAACCGTAGTTTAAGTGGTATTCCCACTAATACGATGTTGGGCACCAGCTTCTTAAGTCGAACCATTTCTGATGGCAGAAGCTCTACCATTCAAGTTTACTTTTTAACAACAGTTGCTACTTTGCGTGTCAGCTTCGGGCAAACCAGTTTTGTTTACACGGAAGATTCTAGCTTGGTCTTTGGCGATCAAGCCGCTATTCAGGTGGAAGGAACAGGCAATCCAAGTTTGTTGACTGTATTAAGTTTAGTGAACGCCAACCCCAGCACGGCGACCCTGGCGTTAAATGAAACTATTGGTGTGAGCAAAACGGTTTCACAAGGTGCTTTAACTTTAAGAGCGATACCGAGCACCTTAACTGCAGCGTTGAGGAGCCTAACTCTACTACCGCGTGCTAACTATGATGGCCCAGTAAGTTATGCCGGTACCGTGACTTATGGCGAAAACACAGCGATTAGTTTTAGTCTGGGTTTTTCAGGAAATCCGGTTGATCATCCCTTAACTCCACCATTGAGCGCCATGCCTGCTTTAAGTGGTGCACCACTGCAAACAATTAGCGGCACTGTTCCCACATTTGGTAACCTAGATGAAAATGCATTGCGTTATTGGATGCAAATTCTCGCTACTAATGGCTCTGTCATTACAGATAGTTTGTCAGCCGGCAATCCTTGGAATATTGCTTTTCAATTGGGAACATTTAACCTAGTGTCACCACGCCGCTCGCAGAATAATTATATCTTACGTTTAATCGCTCAAGCGCTGAATACAACAGGACACGATATTTTAGGTAAAAGTAGCTTCGCTGCAACAAGTTTAGCTGTTACCAATATTGTTCCTACTCTTGCTGCTGAAACTTTAGCAGGTGCTGCAGTAGGCATTGAATACATCAGACAATTTGCGCCTGGTATTGATCCAGATGGCGATCCATTGACTGATAATTTTATCGATTTACCACCCAGCTTCCGCTACAACACAAGCACTTATGAATTGCGTGGTCGACCTACCAACAGCATGATTGGTACCATTCCCTTTACTCGGCAAATAGCAGACGGACGTGCGACTGCGACACAAACTTACTTCTTAACCACCTCTAAATCACTCGACATGCACATTGCCGAGCAGTCTTTTACTTATACAGAAGATACTGTTTGTAATTTCGGCGAGTCAGCCGGCATTGAAATTCAAGGAGGCGCACTGCCTGTCACGATTTATATAACCAATGCCAATCCCGACTCTTGCCGCTTACAAGTGAATGCGACGACAGGCTTAACCGTTGATAATCGGCAATCGGGTAGCTTCATGCTGCAAGGTTTTAAAGCTGTTATTAATGCCGCTTTACGCACTTTACGTTTGATTCCAAAACCTGATGGCAATGGTCCTATTAACTTAAATATGTTAGTGATTGATGGCGCTAATGTGCCACTTTCTACAAGTTTTTCTTTCTTAGGAACACCGGTTGAAGATCCATTAGGCTTACCGGTTTTACCGATGGCCAATTTGAATATTGTGCCTTTGCAAATGGCTACGGGTTCTATTCCAGCTTTTGAAAACCCTGACCTCAATACTATAGTTTACACATTGGATGTAATTGCCACGAATGGCACCGTCATTGCCAGCACAGCTAATCCACGTGGCTGGAGTTTGAGCGTGAACCAGCAGCTTGCCACTTATGCTTTAGTAGCGCCGCCGCAAACGCAAGGGGCTTATACTCTAGGCGTTAATGCACAAGCATTGGATGGTTCTGGGCTTCCGATTACAGGTAAAACAAATTCGATCAGTTCAAGTTTGAATGTCGGTAATATTGCACCCAGTTTATTGGGCTCCGTAACGGATCAAGTAGTGTTCTCTGGACGCACTTTCTCGCTTAGTTTGCCAGCCGCTACAAGTCCGGTTGGTAACACAATCATCGTGCGCGTTGCAACCACTACAGGTGACGCACCACCCACCTGGATACAGATACAAAACAGCGGAGCTAATTTACAGTTAAGCGGAACAGTGCCGCGTGATGCCGCACCCAGTTACAATTTAGTGGCGATCTATGATGACCAGCGTGGTGGTGTCGTTCGCGTCACTTTCACAATGACTGCACGCGTGGGTTTAACAGCGCGCAATGCAGCCGATAGCTTTTTGCAAAATACGGCTAGCACAGCACTTTCTTCGTTTGAAGCTGACTATGAAGGTGATTACTCACTCACCACTACACTCAAAATACCTCGCCAACTGGGTGAACCGACTATTTTAACCAGCTTTAATAGCATCATTCCGCAACTAAGTTTTGACTCGGTGCTCAACTTATATGTTTGGCAGGCCACTGGCACCAAAGAATTGGTCAATGCTCACGCACGCGCTATCAGTTTTAATTTAACCCAAGATAATCCCGGCACTTATACTATCGAAGCTAACTTCAACAATGGAGTTGATCCCCTTGTTGTGCAATATCGCACGGTGACGATTGTGCATGTCAACCAAGCACCCACAATCGGCATTCCATTCGCCACCACAAGTTTAGTCGATGGTGATTTATTCGAACGCCAAGTGGTGACAGTGACAGCCTTTGATGATTCTGACTTACGTGGCAATTTCGGTGAGCGTTTAACGGTCTTTAATAATGCGACTTTGCCGAGCGGAATTGTTTGGGAAGCCACTACGCAAACTTATCGTGGTCGCTTTCCAGCACCTCGCACTTATACTTTGCACCCTTGCGCTCGTGATACAAGTGGTCTGAGTGCCTGCAACCCGATTACAGTCTCAGTGAGCGAGAGAATTAACCCGGGTTTCTTTGAGTCTGCTTATGATCGTTTTCGAAATTACGGCCAATACGTCGGTATTGCCGCAGCGGCGGCTCCTTTTGCTTATAAATTATTTCAATTAATCAGTTTTTTAATTGTACATCGTATTAGCAGCAACAAATCAGCGGCTTTGTTAGCAGCAACTCTAACTGCTCGTGATACATGGAAGCAAATAAACCATGCAGAGATTCTAACGGCTTTACGCATCGCACTGATTGATGCAACCCGCTTGCTATTAGAAGGTTATACCCTGGATCGCAGCAATGAAGATGCTGAAGGTGCAGACGAAAGTGATGCAGAAACTGCAAGTCATGCTTCAGACTATGATGGAGAATCTGTTGAACTAACTAGAACTGAGGCGACACTTGCAGGAGCTGGAGCCGGAATTACCACCACAACAATCACGAGAGCCTCAGGCTTGCCTCGGCTTACACCAAAAGAAGTTAAAGAACGAAAACTACAAGCTCGTCTCCATGCGCTGACTAATCCGCGCAAAACTTTTGATGAAGCAGAGCTGCTCGAAAAAGCACAAAAAACTTTACGCTCATTGCTTAAGAGTATTGTAAAAGCCGTTGAAAAAGACCGTATTGCAAAAGATGATCGCCGAAAACCGACTGACAACAAAGCCGCTAAACCACAGAGACTGGACTTATTCCAAACAAAAGTGGCTTGCTTAGATAGACTGTTAAGCGCAATTTCGTTTACTGATCCACAGAATAAAAATATTCCGCGCGGCTTCGAAGAATATATTATAGAAAAAATATCTTATCTCGGCACCCAGATCCGCGGAGCCTTAATTGATGGCGACTCAGATGAAGAAACACAGAATCTAGCGCAGCTGTATCTCACGATGGTGGAGTATTTGTTCTATATTAAATCTTATCAAAACCGCCAAATTGAAATCAGTTTACTCATTACTTTGCTGAGTAATTTATTAGCGACTCCTGGGGTTAAAATTCCACTCTATCGCAAACTGATTAATAAATTACTGTGTCAAAAGCGTACTGAAAATGAATTACCGACAGAATTAAAGCTAGTTCTGAAGACCACTTTAGCTACCCTAAGTCGATTCACTAACAATGACAGCCTATTTAACATCATTATGCGTTTAACCTCGACTTTCCAAGCGGGGCGCATTGTATTCACCCCACCACCCGTACTATGGCAAGACCAGCTTGAGCGCTTACGCTTTAAATCTGTCGTGGCGCTCACTGAAGTGTCGATGTTGATAGAGCTCTTAAAAGATTATATATCAGTTCCAGACACCAACCCGCACTTACTCCAGGCTTATCAAATGCGTTTAAAATATATCAATGCATTTTGCACTACTGCTTTAGCAGAGCACAGCATGGTTGGATTCATGGTACAGAGAGTAAAGGTCGAACAGATTAAAGCCTTACTTGATGCGGCTCTCAATATTCGTAAACCTATGTTTTTTATTATGAATAGCACCTTACCCGGCGGCCAAAAACTTTCTAAACGTATTCATTCCTCTGAATCAGGTAATGGATTCACGACAGCACAGGACTGCTTAAGAAAATTGATTACCGCCTATGAAGCCACTTTCGCGATTACCCGCGGCAAGTTTGTTCAAGATACTCGACTATTTTATGTGGCGGCTTTAACTCAAATAGCTAAGCTGCATTCGCGCCAAGACATTCGTATTACAGCCCTCAACGCCTTAAGTAATCGCGGCACGATCATTACTTACACCACTTCAGAATGTGTAGCACTCTTTTGGAGGGTATACAGGGCTCTTT
>JBDNGR010000066.1:0-2822 GCA_041689165.1 Coxiellaceae bacterium | reverse complement strand
GAACGAGCCCAACAGCGGACTTGGAGAAGCCGTTCGATATATGCTCAGGCACTGGATACCGCTCACGACATTTTTACGAGTGGCTGGTGCACCATTAGATAGTTCATGGGCAGAGCGTGCTATAAAAATAGCCATTAGACACCGCCGAAATTCACTTTTTTATAAAACACCAAAAGGGGCAGCGGTCGGCGATTGCTTAATGAGCCTCATTTATACGTGCACACGAAACGGCGTGAATCCTTATGATTATCTAAACGCACTACAACGCCATGGACCCCAAGTTAAAATGAATCCAGAGTGTTGGCTGCCATGGAATTATTTGGATACCATTGCAACCCTGTCTTTTGCACTCGCAGCATAGTAACCGTATCACTGTTGCAGCAAAAGACTCAGTTGATTTGGTTCAATCATGACTACGCTGTCAGGATTAGTCGGCCATTGCTTAAACTGCCCCTTGGATAATCGCTTATGACACAACCAAAACCCTGTACCATCGTACAACAACACCTTGATAGCTGTGCGTCGTCGATTGCGAAAAATAAAGCAATGTCCACTGAATGGGTCAAGATTAAACTGAC
Organism: Coxiellaceae bacterium; assembly: GCA_041689165.1. Taxonomy (GTDB): domain Bacteria; phylum Pseudomonadota; class Gammaproteobacteria; order Coxiellales; family Coxiellaceae; genus CAIQCE01. Next base: position 2,244 of record JBDNGR010000066.1, on the reverse strand, counting down.
GACGACAAACAGCGGCATAGCCATCGATCCCTTTTCTGAAATCGACGGCTTGACAAGCTAGGTAAATTTTATGTGCATCGGTGATGGTAAGCATGCCCGTTACGCCTTAAAAAAGGCACTTAACAATTCTGAAAATCGCTCGGTACAGATATGTATTTTCATCAGCATGCCATCTGGCCTGTACACCTCAACGACGGATGTTGTTGTGCTAAATGTCTCGGCTGGTTTATAAACCAATCCGCCTGTGCTTGGTTCTGGTTTAACTTGTTTAACCTCACAAAAATCAATCGGTTCTACGTTAGCAGTAGAGTCATCCTTAGTTGACAGCCCTGATTGACGTCGTCGTCTTTCAGTTTCCAGTTGAGGTCGTGTGACATTCAGCGCGGATAATGTTCTGGATTCAGGCGCTGTTTCGAGTAAAGTGAGAATTTGATCCCATAGCGTAATGGGCATTTTTTCGCTAGATGTTTTTTTTGTTTCTCGCCATGCATTGATGGCGGCTTTAACACTATCTAATGTTACGGCACCTTCAGGCAATCCTAGTTGGAGTCGAGTAATGGGGGTAATATTGGTTTTGGACATGATATATCTCCGGCTGTTTAATACTGGGTTAATAACAGCAGGGACTTTAGCAGGAAAAAATTAACAGATCACACCGGTCTCACCGGAAGCTCACAGTACAAAGTCGCAGTGCTAAATAATTGGAGGGATGTTACGAGGGGCCACAAGCAATTAATTTGTGCAAAACAAGGGCTCTTCTGCGCATCTGTAGAAATTAATTATGCATAAATTTCGAACCCCTGGAAGTCGAGAAACAGGCGCTGAAAAATAGTTTTAACAGACGAGAATCCGTAACATCTTCTTTTAGCTACTTTTATTTTATTATTCATCCCCTCAACAAAGCCGCTATTTTTCCTCTTTTTAAAATAATTGACGATGTACGATTTGTATTTCCCCAGTGTTGAAATAAAGCCATCAAAACAAGAGACCTCACTTTTTTCAACGCTTTTAATCCATCTATTTAGTTTTGCCATCCCGGACTTTCTTCCGCAGTGTGTGTTGAAAATACTGGTTAACTTGATGGCGTAGCTATGGGCTTTTTTGAGCTTTTCGGAGTGTTTATATAACAACGCTAACTTTGATTTGTCTGCATCAGACAAGCATTCATGGTGCTTGCGTAGTATCCACATCATACCTTCTAACTGGACATATTCACCACTATCAAGCTCTGATTTAAGGCGTTTCATTTCTTTTATTCTAAGCTTATCAAGCGGTTTCCTATATAGTTTTGCGACATGATATCTATCTATTACAACAGCTTGTGGGCCAAAGACTTCAATAGCAGCGTAAACAAAAGCATCATGCATATCGGTGCAAACGCTTTTAACCGTTTTTTGTAATCGTAGCGGAATAGACTCAAAAAATGATTTGATATCAGCCTTGCCACGCCCTTCAATCACCGCAAGCACACGTATTTTACCATCATTTAATCGCGTACTAATAATGGTCATGTATTCATCATGCCCTTTTTTTAAAGCTATTTCATCAATCCCTATCGTATCCAGCGATTTGAAACCATCCCAATCAACATGCCCTACAACAAGCCTATCCAAAGCCGCCTGAATGACCTTGTGGCCTAATTTTTCTTTAATTGAAACATCCGAAATGGTGCTGTGAATCAAGCTACGCATGATGTATTCTTCGAGTCCTTTGGTGATCGTAGCATTACGATCAGTCCAGTCATATTGCTCTGTCGTCGTGGGGTGATCATCACAGTGTTCGCAAATATATCGGATTAGAACAATTTCCAAATAGACCGGTTGGTCAAAAATAGGTAGGTGTCTAATCCTTCTTATTGGTGCCCGCCCGTTCTGTTTTGTCGCGGGTTTACCACACTTGTGGCAGGTACTCTGATGATTCTTACTCTTTACTTCAAAGACAATATTGCCTTCAATATCAATATGTTGAGAGACAACTTCAAGCGATTTTATATCCAGGGGAAGGCTTATTTGACTCATTATTTCCGCGACACTTTAATTTAGATGTCCTATTCTAAACCTTATGCAGCAAGGGTTCCACTACCTACAGATGCGCAGAAGACCCCGCTAAATTTACGCGACCTCTCATCAGTGCCTGCTCTTCACATGTGAGATTGAGGTAATTTAAACGCTGAGCATCATCAAAATCAGGTATCTCATATAAAGCGGCTTGTTCTGCGGGTGATAAAATGGTTAGTCTTTCATT
>JBDNGR010000065.1:0-2181 GCA_041689165.1 Coxiellaceae bacterium | reverse complement strand
CGATTCAAGTTAGGATGTGACTGCACTAAGACAATCTTCAAACTTCAAGTAGACACGATTTGGATGATGAACTAATACTTCTTCATACATGTGGGCCATCGGAATATCATCCTTTCTTTATCATATCGGCCGTATTTGAAGTTTTAGGCAAAAGGTGTCAGCACTTTTTTTGAACGATTATGAATATCCAATTCAAACTTTACATTTGGTGACTTTTTTGAATTATTATGATTATTATTTGATGTTGTAAATGATGATTCGTAGATTTTTAAAGGCCGATGTCTACTGGTGATCACTTAGAAAATTCGCTATGAGGGTACAGCTTTTACCATGAAGATGAACTCCAATGATAAAATTTTATGTGACAATATTGCTAACTATTAGAATATTAATGTACTAAAATGATCTTTAAAGCTTGATTGAAGTCGGCCTTCACCTACAACTTTAACTTCGTCGACTTTTTAAGTTATCGGAATAACACATTTTTCCATATCGGCCGTCTTCGAGGTTTCAAGCGCAGGTGCCAAGCACTTTTTATGTGCGTGTTTATGAATCCTCAATTCAAGCCCATACAGATTGGGCCTGCTGAAATACCTTTGAATACAATTTCATTTTTAAATTTGAATACGGAGATCTCGAAAGGTCGCCTAGGTTCAATGTATCACAGAGGGCTGTGGTTGCAGGTTGCTTGTACACGTTTGTCGAAACGGTTTAGCCAGAGCCATCCTTAAGCCGAGACATAGGGCAAGAAACTTAATGCTTCCATCAGGATCTTCTTCGAGGACGTCCACGATTGCCCATGCAACCAAAGGCGCAGAAGATGGCGATGAAGCAGACGAATGCGATGCTGTGTCTCCTCGTTTCGTAAGCGCTTTCGCAGCTGCATGCGTTACAAATCTCGAAACGTGCCGAAAGGGTGCGCGCAAGGCACCACGCACCGGCCGCGACTGTGAACTTGGTCAAACCGCGCTTTAAGTCGTCTCGCATAATTTATTCGAGCCAACTTGTAAAAGAACATAAAAGGTCTGCCATACTGCCGCTTTCGGCGGGGTCAATAAGCACCACGGCTGTGGCTACATCGCGCCTACTGCAGCAGTGTCTTGTGAGCACGCCGAAAAGAACAACCACATCTGCCGCCGTCAGGGGTAGCTTGTCGATTTCCGTGAGAAACACTATCGGGGATGAGCCATCGACAAGCCCAGATTATGGGCTCGAGGCGAGGCGATCAAGAACTGGCTTTAATTCTTTACTTGAGTTCAAAAGGGCTTCAAGCTCGAGCTCCGATCCTCCTGAGAGTGAAAGCAATGACACACACAAGTTATCCTGTGCTAAGCAGATTAGCATTATAGAATTAGCTGAGCTAGGAGCTCTTAGAAGCTTTGTGTTGAAATCCATAGAGCGGAGACCAACCGAGGTTAGTAAGGTCCCATTGGGTTGTTGGGTTTTCCAGGCCATTCTTGAGGGACGGCCGCGACGGTTGGAAAGTATAAGTGGGTTGGGCGTCGTGGGATGATACGCGTGTGCTGGTCGCACCATCTTTGGGGAAGTAGATCACGCTGGTCGCACTGGCGTTTTCCAAAGTCGCGCACAGGATCATTCCAGTAGCGGCTATTTATCACTCCATTTTTACGTGCCTGGAAATCCTGGCTCGGAAATTTGAACATTCTATCAAAAATATACTAAATTAGGTGTTTCAAACGAGGTCTACTTAGGGGCCGAATTCAGCGCGCTGAAACACCACGCATCACGATTACCATCCCTGAGGAATCTGAATTACGCGGTTGTATAAGAACGCGCACGCAGAAATATGTTTATGTGGTGGCTTGTCTATTACTAAGTACCCACTTCCCTTAGTTAGTATAATATAAAACTAGCACTGCCAATTCAGTCGGTGGTGCGCGCGGGGGGTGTATAAGATGGGGCTACAGCGCGAAGCGCGCCTTATTTTGGAAATATTTTGAGGAATTCATCACATGAAGCTCTGCCTCATACTCACCAACACAGACATAGACCTGGCGGCCCAATCACATATGAACACAGCGAGCAAGCTCGGGCCCCACACACAAACGGACCGAGGGGCGTGCCCCGGTGTGGGGCTCTGAGTTCTTCTTCAAAAGACGCTGCACTACAAGGGGGGATGATGGTGGTGCTCAGGCCATTGTTCGCGGCGGCGCTCGTTGT
>JBDNGR010000064.1:0-4434 GCA_041689165.1 Coxiellaceae bacterium | reverse complement strand
GGCGTGGGCGTGGGCGTGGGCGTGGGCGTGGGTGCTACAACCCCTGCTTCAGAGCCTATAGTATCGAAAGAAGTGGCTCTAGCTGCAGTAGGTGGCATTGGCATTTCACGCGCAGGTGTCACAGGCACTCCAGCGCCTGCGCGAGAGTGCGCAGCGGAAGAAAAAATACTGCTTCTGCGAAGCCGGCTAAGTGAGGCTGCAGGGCTAGCCATTGCTTCAGACGCTTCCGTGCCTAAATGCTCATCCTCAGCCGTAGGTGTGGCACTACCGGAGGAGGCAGATTCATCCTCCTTAACGGCATAAAGCACATGAGCTAAGGGAACAACACGCGTGGCTTCAGGCTGGGCTATCACAGAGGCTGGCAAAGGGCGCATAGAGGTTTTCTAAGTTAAAACCCAAAAGCTAGTTAAAATTAAATTTCAGGTCTTAGGTAAGGTTACTCCTGTCTGCCCCTGATACTTTCCGCCTCGATCTTTGTAAGAAGTTTCACAGACTTCGTCTGATTCCAAAAACAACATTTGTGCTACACCTTCATTCGCATAAATTTTGGCAGGCAAGGTCGTCGTATTCGAAAACTCCAAAGTCACATGGCCTTCCCACTCAGGTTCGAGCGGTGTGACATTCACAATAATACCGCAACGTGCATAAGTCGATTTACCCAGACAGATAGTTAGCACATTGCGCGGGATTTTGAAATACTCGACCGTTCGTGCGAGTGCAAAGGAATTGGGCGGGATAATACACACGTCACTCAGCACATCAACAAAACTATTGGGATCAAAGTTCTTGGGGTCTACAATTGCAGAATTGATATTGGTAAAGACTTTAAATTCATTCGAACAGCGAACATCATAACCATAACTTGAAGTGCCGTAAGAAATAATTTTACCGTGTGCCGCTTCCCTAACTTGCGTTGCGGCAAAAGGACTGATCATCCCTTGCTCTTCGGCCATACGACGAATCCATTTGTCTGATTTGATGGACATGAAAACCTCTTTTATTCAATGACGATAGGCGGAAATTTTACGGCGTAGTTTGGCGTTTGCCTAGCTAATCTTATAGCCACTGCGCGCGCTATTTGTCTATAGCTTAAGCTCGCTGGATTGTGCGGCTCAGCAATCACAATCGGGGTACCGGCATCTGCCGCTTCGCGAATCTCTTTAGCTAAAGAAAGCTGTCCAAGTAATGGGACCGCACATTCTTCGGCCATATTTTTGCCCCCGCCTTCACCAAAAATCGCTTCTGCATGGCCACAGGCTAAACAGATATGCATGCTCATATTTTCAATAACACCGAGCACCGGCACATTTACTTTACGAAACATTTCTAAAGCTTTGCAAGCATCCAATAGCGAAATACCTTGCGGTGTAGTGACCACTACCGCGGCCGTTACCGGCACTTTCTGCGCTAAGGTTAATTGAATATCACCCGTGCCGGGTGGCAAATCGATCAATAGATAATCAATATCATGCCATTCTGTTTGCAACGCCAGTTGCTGCAGGGCTGAACTGACCATGGGTCCGCGCCAAATAATCGGCGTCGTTGTGTCCATCAAGTAACCCATCGAAATGGATTGAATACCGTGCAACACCTTGGGCTGTAACAAAGCGCCCTTTGGTGCTTGCAACTGTTCATCACCCGCGCCCAACATATGCGGCTGATTGGGACCGTAAATATCAGCATCTAAAATACCGACTCACGCGCCTTGCGCGCTAAGTGCTGCTGCTAAATTAGTGGTGGTAGTGGACTTACCCACTTCGCCCTTGCCTGAGGCAATCGCAATAATGTTTTTAACACCGGGGACGGCTTTAAGATTAGGCTTTACCGCGTGCGCTACAATCTTGGCCCGCAATATTAATTCAATGGCAGAAATTTGCGTTAGCCTTGATAGCTCAGCTTTGATTACTTCGCTTAAGGCATCCTCAATATCTGTGATGGGGTAGCCGAGCTCGATTTCTAGCATAAGCTGGTTATCTACAAGCTGTACCTGCTTAATTTCTCTCTCAGCTAACCAATCTTGCTGTAAAAAATTAAGAATGGGCGGCTTAAATAGCATAAGTGCTTTTTTTATATCTGCTGTAGTCATTAGCATTAATCTCAACTCCAAAGTAGCGACATACTATAGCTCTACATATAGAGGAGCAAGCTTTGAGCCTGGTGATAAAATGTCTTGCAAGCCTACCCTAAAGCTTGCAAATAACAGCGGTATGGCTATAATTTGGAAAATGTCACGCTACTTAGGATATGGCAAATGATAGGTTATAGGGTAAAGATGGGCGATAATGGCAGGCTTGTTATTCCAGCCTCATTTCGAAAAGAACTGCACCTCCATCCGGGAGAAGAATTAATCTTGCGCATTGAAGGCAACGTATTGCATCTTCTGAGCCTAAACCAAGCCATAGCTCAAGCCCAAACAACCGTGCAGAAATATGCAAAAAGCAATAGTTTAGTAGCGCGCTTAAGAGAAATGCGTGACGAGGACGTGAGCAATGAGTGATATCGTGCTAGATGCTTCAGCCCTGCTTGCACTAATTTATAAAGAAGCGGGGCATGAAATGGTGGCTCAAGCTATGCCAAAGGCCATTATGTCCGCTATAAATTTGAGTGAAGTACTAGCCATCTTGTATGAAGAAGAAATACCAGAGTCACAAGTTGATTTAGATATTGCCAACTTAATAACCAAGATCATCGACTTTGATCAACAGCAAGCATTGATTGCAGCCAAATTACGAAAACATACAAAGCAATATGGTCTATCATTAGGGGATCGCGCGTGCCTTGCCCTAGCCGAATCACTAGCATTGCCTGTTTTAACTGCAGACAAACATTGGTCGAAGCTTAAGCTTGATCTTGAAATTAGGATGATTCGTTAAAGCCCTCTATTCGCACTGAAAATCCAACAAACTACTCAAACTAAATTTTCATGTCAAAGCTCAGTAATCAAATTGATCATATCCTGCCCCAAACCCAATGCGGTTTGTGTGGCTATAAAGGCTGTCGCCCTTATGCAGATGCGCTCGCGAATGAGGAAGCGGCTATCAATTTATGCCCACCAGGCGGCATTGAAACCTTAAATGCGATTGCAAAACTTGTTGAGCAAGATCCTACACCTTACCACCTGGAAATGGAGCAGAAACAAAAACCTGTCATGCTCGCTGTTATTCGTGAAGATGAATGTATAGGTTGTACCAAATGTATTCAGGCCTGCCCTTTGGACGCCATTGTGGGCGCCGCCAAACAAATGCATTCGATTTTAGATATTAACTGCAGCGGTTGTGAACTCTGTATTGCGCCCTGCCCCGTCGATTGCATTGATTTAGTCGCTTTGAATGTGAGCGAAGCCGAAAAGAACCCACGTCGTGAACGCTTTTATGATTTAAATGAACAACACCAGCAACGCATGAACTTGAAAGCGGCGCAAAAATCAGCAGCTCTAAAAACTGAATTAGAAAACTTAAGTTTAAGTGTTGATGATCGTCAATCAGCTATTAAAGCCGCTATGGCACGCAAAAAGGCACGCCAAAATGGATCATAAAAAAGTATTAACGATCTTCAAACGTTTCGCCAAAGCCAATCCTAATCCGGTTACCGAACTCAATTATCACTCTGATTTTGAATTATTGGTGGCCGTATTATTATCCGCACACACCACTGACAAAAGTGTGAACAAAGCGACCGCCACTTTATTTAAGGTGGCTAACACACCAGACAAAATCGTGCAGCTTGGTGAGGCGGGTTTGCGCGAGCATATTAAAGGCGTTGGTTTATACAACACCAAAGCAAAAAATCTAATGAAGACTTGTCAGATTTTAGTGGCGCAATATAACTCTGAAATTCCGAATTCGCGTGAAACTTTGGAAGCCCTACCTGGCGTGGGACGCAAAACGGCAAGTGTCGTATTAAGCATTGCTTTCAAAGAGCTGGTGATGGCCGTCGATACGCATATCTTTCGCGTCGCTAACCGTACCGCTTTGGCACCAGGCAAAACACCTTTAGCTGTTGAAAAAAAACTGCTTGAAGTTGTGCCAAGTAAATATGTATTGAATGCTCATCATTGGTTAATTTTGCATGGCCGTTATGTGTGTGTTGCTCGCAAACCCAGGTGCTCGGGTTGTTTAATTAATGATGTGTGTGAATTTAATGACAAGATGATATAACTTGGACTGAAAACAAAAAAATATTTTCAACCTACTTTAAAGAGAGCAGTCACAGGCTTTATACATTTCTGCTTTAATAGGTTTGGCTCTGCTTATGTATGCGAAGATCCCGAGAACAACCACTCCTGCCACTAAAGCAGTCACGCCGTATGTCAAGTTACAAGAAGATTTATTATACCTAGGTAACACGTCATTTAGTTGAGCTACAATTTTTATATCATCCGAATCATTAATAACTTCTATACCCATCGCACCTCAAGATGCGAAGTTTTAAGTT
>JBDNGR010000063.1:0-3505 GCA_041689165.1 Coxiellaceae bacterium | reverse complement strand
CGACAAATCTCTCCGATCCGCTACTACTGCAGTCAAGTAGCTCTCTAAACTTCGATCAAAATTTTCTGCCGTTTTCTTTGTCGGTTCAGCTCCGACTTCATCCAATAGCTTACGAGGTAAGTGGGATACAAGCCGTAACTCACAAACATGACCATTTCTTAGGTAAAACGATCGCAATGAAATTTCTGCAGAACAGCGATCCCAACCCAAAGAAGATTGATCCCGACCATAAGCTTCCCTATCACTAGGATAGGCCGCTACACGTACAACCTCACCACGCTTTAAGGTCAAGGCCGAGCTTCTGGGTTTGTAATCTTCCAACAAAATCCCACCATCACCACAAGCTCCATCTACATAAAGCTGATCTGGAGGCACCAAACCGTCACCATCAACTCTACTTACTAGCTTACAATACAATCCAGCTAAAAGGGGCGTGGTGCTGGATGACATTAAACTTAGCCTAGCTTCTGACCAACCACAACCAAGTTGAGCTCGGATGGCCGCTAGCTCATGGTCTAACCAATCTGCTGTGCTCGCTGCAGCGCTGCTAGTATCCTCCGCCGCGGCTTTAGTTGCCTCACCGCCTGCGCCACCCCCACTGGCCCCACCTTCTCCTGCCACTGCAGGGGGGAAACTAAAATGAAGATGGCTTTCTGCAGGTTCATCTAGGTGAGCTAAAAAAAACTTCTCCCCATGAGCAGCTGTTGGGGGTACATGAACACCCATTATCACGCAGGTAGCCGCTCCAGTAGTTAAAGCATGTAAAACTAACGGCTTTGAACCCGCCGCTTTGCCCCCCATTTCAGCACCGACCGGCGCAACAACTCGTCCTACAGCTTCCCTATCTCCCCCATCACCTGCTCCGCCAGCAACAGACTCATGGGCATCTGAGCGAGGAACAAGCAATACACCGTAAGCTTGAGGAACATAGATTCTGCTCCCTGCTGAGCTGTTGCCGAAACACCGTAGTTTAGTACTTGGAATGTAATAGTTTGTGTGACCAGACGCTTGTCTGACCCCATATCTTAGTGGCAGCTGATTTTCTGGGCGCATACTCTTCTCATTACAAATCATTCTTTAGAGAATGAAGTATAGTTGAAGACTAAAAATTTGCTGGTTCTATCAACGTCCTGCGCGAATCAAACTTGCCAAACCTAATTCTTCTAAAGCTAATTCCATATGGCAGCGTACTTCTTTAGGATCATCGAAACGTAGCACTTCTTGCAATAATTCTTTGGCATATTCCAAATTTAAATTACGAATCACCCATTTAACCCGCGGTAGTGCGCGCGCATTCATGCTTAAAGAGTCATAACCCATCGCCATCAACAAGACTACGGCAATCGGATCGCTGGCCAATTCTCCACAAATACTCAGCGGTTTGCCCGCTTTATGCGCCGCATCCGCCACTTGTTTTAAAGCACGCAACACAGCCGGATGAAAACCATCGTAAATGTTCACCACTCGCGCGTTATTGCGATCAACCGCAAGTAAGTACTGAATTAAATCATTGCTCCCAACCGATAAAAAATCGGCACGTTGTGCCAACTCATTCGCCTGATAAACAGCGGCCGGTATTTCAATCATTAAGCCTAATTTTGGCATGCTGACGTCCACACCTTCTTCAAGTAACTCATCATAGGCTTGTTTCAAAAAACGTTTAGCCGCTTCGACTTCTCCCACCGAACTGATCATAGGAAGCATGATGGATAAATTATTAAATTCTACGTTGGCATGCAACATAGCGCGTAATTGTTGCAGGAAAATGGAAGGATGATCCAAGCTCACGCGAATACCGCGCCAACCCAAGAAGGGATTCTCTTCATCGATTGGAAAATAAGCGAGAGATTTATCACCACCAATATCTAAAGTACGCATCACCACGGGACTTGGTGCGAAGCTTTTTAAGAGTTGATGATACATAACTCGCTGTTCTTCTTCAGTTGGAAAACGAGTACGCACCATAAAAGGTAATTCAGTGCGATATAAACCGATTCCTTCTGCACCAACATTCAACGACAAATCCGCATCAATCGCTAAGCCTGCATTCACCATTAAACTTAACTTATGACCATCTTTGGTTTGTGCTGGCAAATCACGGATATTTTCCAGCTCTTCATCAAATTGCTTTTCTTCTTTTGCGAGCAGCTTAAATTCTTTCTTAATAGTTGCGTTCGGTGCTACATAAACCTCAGCGTTGTAACCATCGACAATTAATTCTTGTGCTGCAAGTTGCGCTAACTCCGCTGAATCAATATCCAGAACAGCGGGGATACCTAAGGCTCGTGCTAAGATGGCCACATGCGAATTGCTTGATCCGCGGCATGATATAACGGCTACTAAACAACCTTCTGGCGCCTCCATCAAAGCGGCGGCACTCACTTCTTCGCTCACTAAAATTGTATTTTTAGCATACTCGGGCGTAATCACTTTATCCGCTTGCAAATAAGCTAGAATACGTCGCCCTAAATCACGCACATCATTAGCACGCTCTTTTAAGTACTCATCCTCTAAGGCTTCAAATTGCAATACATGCCGTTTAATCACTCGCTTCAAAGCTCCTTGCGCCCACTGCAAGGATCGAATTTCATTAATGATTTCTTCAATTAATGAGTGACTGTCTAAAATTTTGGCATAGGCTTCAAACAGTGCTTGTTCCGTCACCGAAAGTGATTGACGAGCGCGCAATTGCAATTTAAAAATTTCTGAACGCGCTAATTCTAATGCTTCTTTGAATAACGCAATTTCTGCTTCAACGTCTGTGTCGAGAATTTCACGATCAGGAACGGATTCCAAATCAGCAAGCGGGTAAACCAAGACACCGCGTCCAACTGCAATACCAGGCGAACCACTCAACCCACGCAATAAGCGAGTCTTAGGTAGCTTCTTTAAGCTAACACCTTGCACCGCCACCTGAGAACGCCGATAGTCAAGCTCTTCGGCTAACTGCACTGCAAGTGTAACTAAAAAAGCTTCCTCTTCTTCAGAAAAATAGCCATTCGCCTTACGCTGCACTGCGAGCACACCGCACAGTTCACCCCGATCAATAATAGGCGCACCCATATATGTTGAGTATTTTTGCTCATCGAGCAGTGGATGCTGATAAAAATTAGGATGTTGCGGAGCATTTTCTAGATTAATAAGCTCTTCACGTTCAGCCACTAAACCAATCAGACCTTGTCCGAATTTAATGCGCATTTTCCTGACGATATTTTGCTCGATACCGCGCGCGCTCATCAGCACGTATTCACCCGCATCTTCATCAGTTAAATAAAGACTGCAGACATCGGCACGTAATACTTCTTTCACTTGTGTCACAATTAGGTCTAAAGCTGCACTTAGATCTTGCGTCGAAGCCAGTGCGTTAATAATTTGACGTAAGTTTTTTAACATGGGATTTAGTTCTTAATCATATTGGGTTAAGGCTACGTTCGTCGGTTGGTCTGGCGTTTGCAGTTGGGCTGGCGTTTGCGTTTGTAGGGGCAACCCCCTGTGGTTGCCCTCT
>JBDNGR010000062.1:0-2805 GCA_041689165.1 Coxiellaceae bacterium | reverse complement strand
ATCTGTGGTATCAACTTCAAGTCCGATTCCTATACCGGTTCCTACCTCGGGGGCAGCGCCAGCTCCAGCAGCTGCACCTAAAGTTGTAGCCGCAGGCATAGCTGGATGAGGGTATCGCCGTGCGGGCCGCTTTTTGTGGTGAGACAAAGAGCTCCTTTTCCGGGCCATCATAATGAATCTCAGCCACTAAGATTTTGATAAGTTGCGGATATTTAAATAATTTGGCTTCAGTAGCAGATAGATAATTAATGAGTGATGAGCTCAACATTAGGTGTGCGCTAGCAGGGCTTGCTAGCATAACTTGATGAATTGAATATTCGTTAGGTTGCAACAGAAAATCTATGGTCTCGGGACCGATGCTATCGCGATGCGTATGGATAAGTTTAGTCAGCTCTTCAATACTAAGATCTTTAACCCGTTTGCAAATCATAAGTGCGACAGCGGCTTCTGCAGCGGCAGTGGATGAATCTTTGCATGCTCGCTCAAGCAGGCTTGCAACCTCTCCACCCCTTCGATGATCGCCTTCAGAAAAACCGTGTTTGCCGCGTGCTTGCTAAAAATCTCCGCGAGCTCTAGTGCGCTAAGATGTTTAGCAATGAAAGATGAGCTCAGTAGTAGTAATGTGTTTTCAGGACTCCTACACCAAAGCTCGAATACGGATAATTTGCTATTAATTGAAAAGGCATTTAATTCCGGGAACAGAAAATAACTACTCGCGGCATAAACAATTCGGCTGATTTCGGCTAAGCTAAAGTATTTCTAACAAGTCTGGATTGGGTAAAACCAGGTTCGTCACCTCGCTTACTCGGTTTAAACCGAGTAGTGCTAGTGTATGCTATCTGAGAGTCGTAATAAGTTCGGTTCTTCGCATGGCGGTATATTTAGGTGTGCCCCTTGGAATGTCAAGCCGTAGGACTACTCGGCTGTGATTTAGGCTTAATGCTCTGGGTTAAAGCTTCAAGTCGGGCTGGTTTGACCCCATGTTTAGCTCGTTTTGGACCCGGCTAGTTTTGAGGCAACCCTATGCTCATGATTCGCTTGGTGTTGATATCGATTATGTGAACAATTTAAAGGGTTCGTAGTTTATAGCGGAAATCATAAACCTAAAATAAGGGAACAAAATGGAAAGTAATTATTGGCACCAGCGTTGGCAACTGAACGATATCAAGTTCAACCAGGATAAACCCAGTGAGTCTTTGCAACGCTATTGGAAAGATCTGGGTTTGAAAGCCGATGACCGAGTCTTTGTTCCCTTGTGTGGTAAAAGCATTGATATGGTGTGGATCGCACAACAAGGACAGTTGGTCATAGGGGTTGAATTGAGCCCTATCGCTTGCGAAGCATTTTTTACAGAAAACAATTTAGCTTTTGATTTAAAACAATACGGTAACTTCAAAATCTATGCCGGAGATAGAATAACGTTATTTTGTGGTGATATTTTTGATCTGACGCCAGAATTAATCGGCAAGATTGATGCGGTCTTTGATCGTGCTGCTTTGGTGGCTTTACCTTCTCAATTACAAAAGTCATATGCTGAACATATAACTAAGATACTCGATTCAAATGCTAAGATGCTTTTGGCCACTCTTTGCTACGATCAAGAAAAAATGAGCGGCCCGCCATTTTCAGTCGATGAGAATGAAATTTATCAGTTATATGGAGCGCATTTTAAAATCACTAAGCTTCTAGATGAAGCGATAGCACAAATTTCGCCGCATCATAAGGCGAAAGGCTTAACTGAAGCGAATAATGTGGTTTATTCATTGATAAAATTTCAAAAATAATTAGCAGTCTGATTCAGCATGTTCAATAGCAACAACAGGAATTATATAAATGGATTAATCTTGCTCCTGAACAAGACAGAAGTATTCTGATTGAGTGAATTCTGAGCGTGTAATTAAGTAGAGGCTTGTTTGATATTTAGATGTTAGCTAGTGTTTTTGCGGAAGCAGATATTCGGCAAGTTAGTAGAAGGGCCGCAATGATTTTTATTCAGGGCATGATTAGAATGCTTTTATGCGCTCAGCTAAACTTGGTAGAATCTTATAATGCATAGCTGTGGTTTTGTATTTGAAAATTAGCGATTAATAGTATTATTCAGCTGATTAACGGCTCTCTGAAGGCTAAAAGCCGCTTATGTGAAAAATCCTACTCTGACAAAGCAAGTTAAATACACATAATAGAGCTGCCTAATGATTCAATATGATTTAACGGCCATTCATCCAGCGAGGTATGCTTGTAACTGCGCATACGTCTGTATTAGGTGCTTCTGCTTCGTCTTCGGTTGTTGCCCAAGGCAAATGAGTCTCACCTGTGCTTTCTAATCCAGCTGCAGCTCCTGCCCCTGCTGCTATTCCTGCTCGTGACCCGGCACCGCCTGTAGTTCTTGTTGTTCCAAATAAAGCAAATGGGTTTGATGAGAGATTTGTTAGGCTTGCGATTGTATAGCTGTGTAGGTCAGGGTCGAATGAGGAGGGCAATGCATTGCCTAGTCCGCGAAAGCATGAAGCAGAGCCTAAGTGTGAGGCAATGCATTCAAGTGTGCTCACTGAGTGTCCTATCCCTGTTGGTATAATTTCAGTTTTATCAAATGCGCCAACACGTGGGAAGTGTTCAGCAATTCTCGGTGAAGCACCAAGTCTAGTACCTTCGTAGAGTAAAAGAGGCTTATTGAATAAATTTTTCGTACAATACCGCTTTTAGCAAGCCGTCACAGTCGGTTATGCTGGTAGCAAGAGGATATTGCACGTGATAATCAAAAAACATCTCAATTTTACTGTTTTACCTAAGAAATTATCTGAAGTT
>JBDNGR010000061.1:0-12794 GCA_041689165.1 Coxiellaceae bacterium | reverse complement strand
GGTTCTGCTTTGGGGTGAAAGGATTGGTGCAGTGGCTCCTGATCCACGTTTAGGATGTTATGTGTTTGCCTATGATCCAGCTTGGCGACGCACGGGTATTGAGTTGTCGCCGCTGACTATGCCGCTGAGTGATCCTCGCAGCACATTTGCTTTTCCAGAGCTATCTGAATCGAGTTACAAAAGGTTGTCAGGGCTGCTGGCAGATGCACTACCCGATGATTTTGGTAATGCGCTGATTGATGCATGGATGATGAGTAAGGGTGTGGAAAAACGGGCCATCACCACGCTTGTTCTTCTTGCTTACATGGGTAAGCGCGGCATAGGAGCATTGGAATTTAAGCCTGCCCGCGGTGCCCATAAAGAGAGTGCTGAACCATTAGAAATGAAGTCTCTTGTTGAGGCTTCACGTCAAGTAATTCAAGGAGATGTATCGGGGGATTTGCATGCACAAGCTGCGTTAGCCAATATTATTAGAGTAGGCGCGTCTGCCGGTGGCGCCCGTGCCAAGGCTGTAGTTACATGGAATTCTGAAACCAATCAAATTCGCAGTGGGCAGTTTGAAGCGGCACCTGGTTTTGAGCATTGGTTACTTAAGTTCGATGGGGTAGGCAAAGATGCGGAATTAGGCGGTAGTGCAGATTATGGTCGCGTTGAATATGCTTACCATCTAATGGCAAAGGCTGCAGGCATCAATATGTCTGCCTGCAGATTGCTCGAAGAAGGTGGCCGCGCTCACTTCATGACGCACCGATTTGATCGTGAAGTGCAAGGAGGTAATACTTTAAAGCATCATGTTCAAACACTCTGCGCGATGGATCATCTTGATTATAAACAACGCGCAACTCATGCCTATGCGCAACTTTTTATGGTGACTTCTAAGCTCAAACTTGGTGACAATGCCATTGGGCAGGTTTTTCGTCGTATGGCCTTTAATGTGATGGCAAAAAACTGCGATGACCATACTAAGAATTTTGCATTTAGGCTCAAGCAACACAGTTCATGGGAGCTGGCACCAGCGTACGATGTAACGCATGCTTATAATCACGCAAGGTGAGTGGACTTATCAACATTTGATGAGCGTTAACGGTAAGTTCAACGCAATTACGCGAGCAGATTTACTGTTGGAAGCTGATCGCTTTGGTGTGCGTCGTCCCTTAGATATTTTGGCTGATGTGCGAGCTGCGCTCGACAACTGGCAAAATTATGCTGAAGCGGCTGGGTTGAGTAACACTAATGTTAATAGCATTGCTATTAATTTTGAACGGCTTTAAAGCTGAATACACAATTAAACTGTAGCTACTAGTTTATGGTTGGATCCATTTCATAAATAAGTGCGTGCTTACAGGGTTAGCTGGCCTATCTAATAATTTTAGATAAAAAGTGCTTTAAAAACAAAATATTTCGTATAATTTAATTAATTTTTTACGTTTTTTTATATACTAACGAACATATGTTTTCTCGCCTACAGCCCTTATTACATAACCCTAAATACACATTCCCCTACCTAACTAAGGGTTGATAGGTTAAAATATTATCTGTAATGAAATTAACAAACAGTGCATAATATTTTATTCCTAGCGATATCTCAAGGTTTTGAAGTAAAAATAATTTATGGGGTGGTATGATTTTAGTAACTTGTGGTACTAAGTTTATCGGTGCTAACTTTACGCTTGACTAGTTAGCTCAGACTGATGAGCCAGTCGTTAATCTGAACCTAATGACCTATGCGGGTAAACCAGAAAATCTCGCTATGTATATGTATGAATCCTACTCGTTATTGAAAGTGCTACTGATTGACTATAACCAATAATATTTTTAAATGCCTATGCGAGATAAAAACTTATCATTACGTTTTGCAACAGCTTGTACGTCAGCATCTGATATTGCGCTATCGTCGCACAGTATTTGGTTATTTGTGGACGCTGTTAAACCCAATTCTCATGATGTCTGTCACTGCAGTAGTTTTTTCTGCTCTGTTTAAAGTTGACCTCAAGACATTTGCTATTTTTTTATTTGCAGGAATGATTCCTTGGAACTGTTTCAGCTCGATGGTCACTCAGTCTGCAACGTCGTTTATTAGTAACGAGGGGCTTATAAAAAAAATATATCTACCAAAGCTACTTTTTCCCTTAAGTATTTGCTTTAGTGTTCTGATTGATAGTCTGCTTTCTTTTGTGGCATTGCTCATTATCATCTTAGTGGTTGGTGGGCAAGTTTCCTGGGCTTTGCTTTTTATCCCAGTTGCCTTTATTTTGCTATTTCTTTTTTCATTCGGAATCGCACTTGTCATTTCAGTATCAACAGTTTTTTTTAGAGATCTTCAGTATGTGATAGGTGTTGCAATGCAGGCCTTATTTTTTTTATCGCCAGTACTTTATAAAAGTAGCGCTTTAGCAGGCAAGGTGGCTTGGATAGTAAAAATAAATCCCATTGCCGCTTATATTGAACTATTTCGTGCGCCGCTAGACTTGGCAACGATGCCTGACCCTTCAATTATAATAAGCGCCACCATTATGGGTTTTACCTCTCTAATTATCGGCCTGGTGTTTTTTATAAAACAAGAGCAAAAAATTGTTTTTAGGCTGTAATTACAAATGTCGCATATACAAGTTGAAAATCTATCGATTAAGTTTCGCATTTACCATGACAGGTCGCCATCCCTCAAAGATTACTTTGCTAATCTAATAAAGCGCAAACATCAGGCTTCCCATTCAGACTTCTGGGCCGTTAAAGATGTTTCTTTTGAGGTGAATGCGGGTGATAGAGTTGGTATCATTGGTCATAATGGCGCAGGAAAAAGCACGCTGCTTAAAGGGTTGTGTCGGGTTTATACGCCGTCTAATGGACGTGTTTCTATAGAAGGACGTCTAGCGCCACTGCTTGAAATTGGAGCAGGCTTCCACCCTGAATTTACTGGCAGAGAGAACATCTACTTAAACGGTGCAATTCTCGGCTATACCAAACAGCAACTAAGTGAAATCGAGCCAGAAGTCATCGCTTTTGCCGAACTGGAAGAATTCATAGACACCCCCGTCAAATATTACTCCACCGGCATGTATATGCGCCTTGCATTTTCTCTCGCCACGGCAATGCACCCAGATATACTGGTTCTTGACGAAGTCTTCGCTGGTGGTGATGCAGCCTTTATGACAAAAGCAAAGAAAAGAATGCACGACTTGATCGACAAAGCCGACATCATGATCCTGGTTTCACATGATCATAAGTTGGTAAAGTCGTTGTGTAACCGTGTTATCTGGATGGATCATGGCAAACTGGTTGCAGACGGCGACCCAGATGAAATCGTTGATCGATATCTGGCGGGAAGCATAAATGGATAAATTACCCCCCCCCCGCAGTTACGTCGTCCAACGTATACTCGAAATTGTTCGAGTGTTGCGCGACGATTCCGCAAGGCACGTGCAAGTTCTGGAGGAGCTTATGGCTTTTCTCCAGCAGCCTGAACTATCGGAACTTGAAAGCATGCGTTCCGTATGGATGCCTCCAAGCGGGGAAGGCATGATCGAACCTATTCAAACAGCCTTAAATATTAGGAAAATTGAGCCCGCTCAAACTAAGCCGTCTGACATTGTTACTTTATTGTGCAATCTAGGGCTGCGCAGGTTCTATAGGCGCTATTTGAGGCGTTACGCTATTACGCGTGGGTTTGTCATATGGATATGGCGCAACGGATATCCTATCTATGCCAATCTTTCCGTTTACTTGCTCAACATAAAAGCCAAAAGATGGCGCCCGTTAATCAAGTTGAGTGATTTTGCGCGAAGAATGGAAGTGCCGACGTACAAGTTGGCCGATTCCTCGGTTGTTGAAATAGCGACGCCAATCGTGCTCCCTTCCTACGATCAAAGCTATCTGGTATCACCCCATGATCAATACAGCTTCCCTGAGATATACGTTGCCACCATAAAAAATGCGATGACTTACGGTGGGACGAATCTGATTCTCGCCGATGGCGAAGTGATTTGCCACGACCTGCATGACTTCGAACGCGATTACACCTCTGAAGAACTTCATGGACGCGCGCTGATTGACCCAAAATCCAGTCGAATCAGCTGGTTATTGCATGACAAAACCCCAGAGCCAATCCCAGTTGCCGCTACATTTGTCGATGCTTGTGCATCTAACTATGCACACTGGATGACCGAAGTGCTGCCAAGAATCGTCATGTTTTGTGCCGAAGAGCGGTTTAATGGTATTCCTATAGTGGTTAATGATGGGCTGCATAAAAACATTATGGAGTCACTGTTTCTGGTGGTGGGGAATGAACGTGAAATAATAACTCTGCCAATTGGTAGAGCTTTGGCTGTTGGCGTGCTTTATTTTACATCAGTAACTGGATACGTACCATTTGGACGGCGCAATAAGAAGCTTTCAGGCCATTCTCATGGCATATTTAGCCCACATGCCTTAGCATTAGTTCGCAAGCATATGAATGCATTCCACGAGAACGCCGAGAGAGAAACATGGCCAGAAAAGATATTTATACGCCGCAAATCCGCGGCAAGAAAAGTGACTAATGCAGCGGAGCTTGAAAGTCTCATGGTTTCCCGAGGTTATGTAATCGTTGAGCCAGAGGGGTTGACATTCTCACAACAGGTTCAATTGTTCTCAAATGCTAATACAATAGTCGCACCTACTGGTGCAGCATTAGCTAGTGCTGTGTTCTGCAAACCCGGGACAAAAGTGGCTATATTGATGGCGAAGCACACTGACATGATATATAGGTATTGGATGGAGGTGTTTACGCCAAACGAAATCAAGGTGAGTTACTTGCTTTGCACAATCGTTGGCAATCAGGGCCTTGGGCTTCATGGTGACTATCTAGTAGATACCATGAATATCGTCGATTTATTGGAAGCTTTGGAAAATAAATGACATTGATACATCCATCCGCTTATGTATCTCCAAAAGCCAAACTTGGCGATGGAGTTGAGATTGGCCCATTCTCCATTCTCCATGCAAATGTTGTTTTGGGTGACCGGGTTAAGATAGGTGCTTACTGTGAGTTAGGAATATCAACTCCATTAGGTGATGGCACGCCGCTGATCATTGGAAATGATTCATTAATTAGATCTCACTCAGTATTCTATGAATCATCTTCGTTTGGGACTGGCTTGGTTACGGGCCACCGGGTAACTGTTAGGGAGAAAACAATAGCAGGTGCCAATTTTCAGATAGGGACATTGAGTGAGATTCAGGGTGATTGTTCTATAGGTGATTATGTTCGCTTTCAATCGAATGTATTTGTTGGTAAAAACACCACAATTGGAAATTTCGTATGGATATTACCCTATGTGGTGCTTACCAATGACCCTACCCCGCCGAGTAACGTGCTGATTGGATGCACTATTGAAGATTATGCAAGTATCGCAGCCGCGGCAGTAGTGTTACCGGGTGTGCGTGTTGGGCGTCACTCATTGGTTGCTGCTCAGGCATGTGTGACAAAAGATGTCCCCCCAAACAAAGTTGTCGCTGGTGTACCAGCACGTGTGGTGGGAGATGCAAAATGCATCAAATTACGCGATGGTACAGGTCAACCAGCATACCCATGGACAAGTCACTTCACACGTGGCTATCCTTCAGCAGTTACAGCTAATTGGAAAATAGATAATGGAGATAAGTAATGATTGAAAATTGCAAAATTATCGACCTGCCTAAAATCAATGATCCACGGGGTAATTTAACATTTGTAGAAGCTGGGCACCATATACCCTTTGACATTAAGCGTGTTTACTATTTGTATGACGTTCCTGGCGGCTCAGAGCGTGGCGGACATGCGCATAAAGATCTGTATCAACTGATTATCGCCATTTCGGGTTCATTAGATATTCATCTCGATGATGGACATTCAAAAAAAACCATCCATATGAACCGTAGCTATTATGGGCTTTATGTGTGCCCGATGATTTGGCGGGAGATGGATAATTTCTCATCAGGGGCAGTCTGTATGGTATTAGCCTCTAATTACTATGATGAGGCGGATTATTATCGAAATTATGATGAGTTTATTACTGATGTTAAAAAGGTTGCAAAATGAAGTCAGTACCATTTCTTGATCTAAGTCACTTACATCAATCTATCCGTGAACCACTAGATGCAGCCTATCATAGAGTGATGGATTCTGGCTGGTTTATCATGGGGCCTGAATTAGAGGCTTTTGAATCTGAATTCGCACAGTATTGTGAGGTAAAGCACTGTATTGGTGTAGGTAACGGGCTGGAAGCGATTCACCTACTACTTCGAGCTTATGGCATTGGCCCAGGTGACGAGGTTATTGTGCCATCTAATACTTTTATTGCTACTTGGTTGGCAGTCACCGAGTGTGGTGCTACGCCTGTTCCAGTAGAGCCAAGCATAGATACCCACAATATTGATACAGACCTGATTGCTGCTGCAATCACAAGCCGCACACGAGCCATTATCCCCGTGCATCTCTACGGCCAGCCAGCAGATATGGACCCAATCAACGCACTTGCCGCCAAGTACGGATTGGTGGTAATTGAAGATGCAGCTCAGGCACAAGGTGCACGTTACAAAGGCCGGCGTGCAGGATCTTTAGGCCATGCAGCAGCTACCAGTTTTTATCCAGGCAAAAATCTGGGTGCGCTTGGTGATGGTGGTGCCGTTCTCACTAATGACGACGCAATAGCAGACAAGATCAAACGACTGCGTAACTATGGTTCAAAAATAAAATATCAACATGATGTTGCTGGATATAACAGTCGCTTAGATGAGATGCAAGCGGCTTTTCTGCGTGTGAAACTCACAGTGCTGGATGAATGGAACGCAAGCCGAAGAGACGTTGCAGCTCAGTATTCAAAACTGTTGGCGAATGCAGATATTGTCTTGCCTTATGTGCCAGAATATGCAGAGCCCGTGTGGCACCTTTATGTGATTCGGAGTAAACAACGTGATGCGTTAAAGGCGCATCTGGAACAGCAAGGTGTATCTACGGTAATTCACTATCCGATACCGCCGCATCGGCAAGCATGCTATCAGGGCTTTCGAGGACACAACTTTCCCGTTGCGGAGTTGTTGGCGGGGGAAGTGCTGAGTTTGCCGATGTCGCCACTCATCGAAACCGAGGAGATCGAATATGTCGCCAGCAAGATACTTGGTTTCCCAAAGTGATCCAGGCAAAAAAGTGATGTATGTAGATATAACTACGCGGTTAACTTAGGCATTTATTGATTGGAGTTTAATTGAATTTTTATCCTGTTTTTCTGTCGGTTGTGTTAGTTGTACGGAACCAGTCCGAGTATATTCAAAAAATACTGTCAGAAGCTACTGCCATCACTTCCTCTTTAGCCAGTGATTACGAGCTGATTGTTGTGGATAACGCATCAGATGACGACAGCGTTTCGGTTCTAAAAAAACTTACCGGTGAAAATGGGCTACCTAATTTACAGGTGTACGCTCTAACCAAAGAGGTGGATGCCGACACTGCATCATGGGTTGGATTGGAAAACGCCTTGGGTGATTTTGTTGCTGTTATCGATCCATTGTTGGATGACATTGTTTTTTTGACAGAAATGCTAGACAAGGCGGTCAGTGGCGCTGATGTTGTCTTCGCTAATAATGAGCAGAAACCTGTGCAGAGCGTTGCTTACAGGTGTGCAAGTGCAGTGTTTAATGGATTTTACAAGAAGCTCAATGGCATCAACCTAGCTAACGAGGCACCGCAATATCGATTACTCAGCAAGCGAGTAGTAAACTTCATTCTCCAGAATCCCCAACCGGCGATAACTTATCGCCATCTCCCTGCGACAGCAGGGTTTACGCGCGAAAATCTTAGCTACAGTGCAATACCGAAAACATCACACACAAAGCGGTTGGGTGAAAGTGTGGACAGGGGAATTCGGTTGCTGGTTTCAACGACTCGCGCCCCGATGCGACTCGTCACAACTCTCTCTTTGTTTGGGGCTGTCGCCAACCTTGTGTACTCAATCTATGTAGTTGCAATTGGCTTTCTGAAGGTTGATGTGGCACCCGGCTGGGTCAGTTTGTCTCTCCAGCAATCCGGCATGTTTTTTCTGATTTCCCTCGTCCTCCTTGTGCTTGGGGAATACATCATGCAAATGGCCAGCCTTTCGAGTGAAGGGCCGCTTTACCATGTAGGGCAGGAGTTCACTAGCGCACGAATGACGCGACGTGAAAAGCTAAATATCGAAGAGGCAGCTAATCAGAAACTCACTCTGAGCAAGTGTGTGTGATGTCAGGTCAAGATACTGATCAGGATGCTATTATTATTGGTGGTGGCTTTTATGGCGCGACCATCGCGATTTACCTAGCTAAGCAGCGGGGATTCAAGCGTATCCTTCTTGTAGAGCGTGAGCCTGCGCTGCTTCAGCGAGCATCTTACAACAATCAAGCTCGTGTCCATAACGGCTATCACTATCCACGTAGCTTTACGACAGCGTATCGAAGCCGGATCAACCTGCCAAAATTCGTGCGTGACTGGCCGGACGCGGTGAAACAGGATTTCACCAAGCTATATGCCATTGCGCGTCGTAACTCCAAAGTAACGGCCAAACAATTCGTTCGATTCTGCAAGGAAATTGGGGCAAAGATCGAGCCGGCGGATCAGGCATTGCATCAACTATTCGATCATCACCTGATAGAAGATATCTTCCTTGTTGAAGAATACGCCTTCGATTCTACCAAGTTGGCAAGCTGGGCTGCGGCTGAACTCAGGGAGTGCGGTGTTCAGATTCGTCTTGAGTCGCGCGTAACAGCTATTTCACGAGGGCCGAACGAAACGTTACGTGTGACGGCTCGAAAAAATAACGGCACTGACGAGTTAATCACCTGTCATTACGTATTTAACTGTACCTATAGCGGTCTGAACCAATTCAAAGGTGATTTCTCCGGTACTCGCACAAGCCTTAAACAAGAGATCACTGAAATGGCGCTGATGCAGGCACCGACCATACTCAGAGGTTTAGGTGTTACGGTGATGGACGGTCCGTTCTTTTCCATGATGCCATTTCCCGCACGTGGCTTACACACACTGTCCCATGTGCGTTACACTCCGCACTTGAATTGGAACGATCAACAGGGTATCGATCCCTACCAAAAACTTAGTGAATATGCCCGAGCGACGCGCGTAGATCGAATGGTTAGAGATGTGGCGCGTTACATGCCCGCAGTGCTGGACGCAAAGTATGTCAATTCATTATTCGAGGTTAAAACCATCCTGGTGAAGAACGAGGGTGACGATGGCCGGCCTATCCTATTTGAGAAACATCTTGAGCTGCCGGGTTGCTACTCAGTATTGGGCGGGAAGATAGACAACATCTACGATGTATTGGAGAAGCTAGATGAAGAAGTATTTACAATTAATTGACGTCCAATGGAAAAATATTTTGGGTGCTAGAAAAGCAGAGTTTCATCAAAGCAAAGCCTTATTGGCATTGTTGGGTTTTGTTTTTTCTGTAGTAGCCTTCTATCCTGGCTTTATGAGTGCAGACTCCCTAGATCAATATAACCAGTCGCATACGCTGAAATTCAATGATTGGCATCCGCCTATCATGGCGTGGTTGTGGTCAAAGTTAAATTTGGTAATCGATGGCCCTCAGAGCTTGTTATTTTTACAGTTGAGCATGCTTTGGGGTGGTCTTTTTCTTTTATGTAGAAATCTTAGTGGTGGTCGTTTTACCATTTTATGTATTTTGGTTGGATTCTTCCCGTGGATTATTAACTTTCAAGGGGTCTTGTGGAAAGACATGGGAATGGCGTTTAGTCTCTTGCTTGCGCTGGCTATACTGACCACGAATAAGTTAACAAACTATAAACTAGTTGCAGCTTCCTTTCTCCTGCTGTACGCGTTTATGCTTAGGGGCAACGCTCCTGCTGCAGTACTACCCATTGTTTGGTTTGCCTTGTGGAAAACATTTCCAATGCAATCAAATCGCATAAGATTATTGGCAACTGTACTAATATTAATGTTGATGTTCGTATTTTCATATGTATTTACTTATAAAGTGCTGGATACATATAAGGCCCATCCTGAAATTTTCATACTAACTGACGATCTTGTCCATTTGTCGGTTTCTTCCAATAGGAGTCTACTGCCTAAGGCGCAGCTTGAATTGTTGAAAGAGTGCAAGGATGAAACTATTGCTGGGGGTAAGGAAGTTGGAAAAATGTCATGTTTAATAATAAAGTCGTCATATGGAAAAGCCATATCATATGAAGTTCTAACTGGAATAGACAAGAAAGCGTGGATTTCCGCTGTTGTCAGCAATCCTCTCGAATATCTTAAATTCCGCTTAGATGCCTATATGTTTTTGCTACGATCACCATCAGTGTCTCCGTATTATGTTTGGCAGCCGGGCATCAATCCCAATGACGTTGGCTTGAAGCATGATGACAATGCTGCAACTAAGATTCTTGAACAATATGTCAGTAAAGCTGTGCAGTTAGTTCCATTTTTCTTTAAGCCGTATTGGTGGCTTATATCGGCACTGTTGATAATGGCGGGGACATTTGTACTTCAAGGAAGCAGGGGTTCAATAATTTTGATTCGGGGACTTCTGACCTCAGCAATTCTGTACATGCTGAGTTACATACCATTGACACCAGCGGCTGATTTTAGGTATGTGTACTGGAGCGTCTTGGCAATTAGTTTGGCAGGAATGGTATTTGTCACATCTGACTTAAAATTTGGCAAGTGGAAAACGGAGTTCGCCGTATGAAGCGTATAAACGCATTAATTGGTTATTCTGGGTTCGTCGGATCAACGCTTCTAAAACAAGCTCCCTTCGATGCACTTTATCGATCAACGAACATCGGTGAAATCGAGGGGATGGCTTTCGACACGATTGTATGCGCAGGCGCACCTGCACAAAAGTGGATCGCCAATCGTGAACCCGAAGCTGATCTTCAAAAAATTGAAGGGCTGATCACTCACCTGAAAGCCATCCATTGCAGCACCTTCATTTTGATCAGTACCGTTGATGTGTTCAAAAGTCCGATAGGGGTTGATGAGGACACGCCAGTAGATGAAACAGGTCTTCACGCCTACGGCTTGCATCGTCGTCTATTGGAAAAGTTTGTCGAAAGCCACTTCCAAAATTATCTGATCGTGCGCCTCCCCGGTCTGGTCGGCCCCGGCTTGCGCAAGAACGTCATCTTTGATTTTCTGAACAACAACAACCTTCAGGCTATCGAAAGCCGTGGTGTTTTTCAGTTCTATCCGATGGTCAATCTCTGGAGCGATATACAAGTCGCACTTCAAGCTGGACTGAAATTGGTGCACTTAACTGCCGAGCCTGTCAGAGTTGCCAAAATCTCAAAGCAAGGCTTTGGCAAACCCTTTGCGCAAGTATTGGGCAATCAGCCCGCCATCTATGACTTAAGGACCAAACATGCCAAGCTTTTTGGCGGGACGGGTAATTATCAATACAGCGTACGCGAAACCATTCAAGCGGTGAGGGCTTATGCACAGTCTGAGCCGCACACTATTAAATCTGAAACAGGGGCAAACAAATGAGGCTGGCCATATCCAACATCGCCTGGGATGTCGTTGAAGATGAAGCGATAGCCTCGCTGCTTCATCGCTACGGTGTGGATGCGATCGACATTGCGCCGGGCAAATACTTTCCCGAACCAAGCAAAGCGACAGACCAAGACATGGCTCGTGTAAAGCGCTGGTGGGCTGAGCGTGGAATAGAAATCACGGGCATGCAGGCACTGTTCTTTGGCACATCGGGCTTGAACGTGTTTGGATCGCCAGAAATTCAAGAGGCTATGCTGCAACACATGGATGCAGTCTGCCGTATCGGTGCTGGCATAGATGCTAAGCGGCTGGTCTTTGGCGCACCAAAGAATCGTGACCGTTCCGGATTGAGCGATCAAGAAACCATGGATGTGGCAGTCCCGTTTTTTAGACGACTTGGTGACATCGCCGCATCCCACGGTGTGGTGGTTTGCCTCGAACCCAACCCGACCTGTTATGGCACCAACTTCATGACCACTAGCGTCGAGACTGCTAAGGTTGTTGAGCAGATCGCCCATCCATCTATCCAGATGCAGTTGGACACCGGAGCACTCACCATCAATGGTGAAGATGCTGCTGCGGTGTTGCAAGATTGCGCCCCTTTAATTGGGCATATCCATGCCAGCGAGCCAGACTTGCTTCCTCTCGGTGACGGTGGAGCAAATCACTCAAAGGTTATGGAAGCTCTGAAAAAATATTTGCCCAGTCACTTGGTGACCATCGAGATGCTGGCGACTAAAAATGAGCCTCACACCGTATCAATAGAACGGGCACTGACTGTGGCGATTCTGCATTATCGCGATAACGATGTTGGAACCAGCGTATGAAGTGGCTCATTCTGATTCTCGGAATTGCTTCCAACGCTTCAGCTAGTGTTTTAGTCAAGATGGCTATGATGCCACCACGTAAATTTCCGACATTGAGCGACCCGATGAGTGCCTTGAGTAACTGGCCTTTCTGGCTCGGATTAGTCCTTTATGGTGCAGCATTTCTGCTTTATGCGGCAGCGTTGGCACGACTTCCCATGAATGTTGCACACCCGGTTTTAACCTCGGGTGCCATTGCCACCGTGGCGATGTGTTCGGTGGTGATTTTTAGAGAGCCGTTCCACTGGACGACAGGAGCAGGAATTTTTTTGGTCATCGCGGGCGTGGCTCTGATCACTGCTCGCGTGGCTTGACGCGGATAAGAAAAACACAATGAATAATTCAAATATTCCACCGGCAATACGCACTGCTTGGCAGGTGCCCTCCTTTAAAACATCGTTATGGCTCGG
>JBDNGR010000060.1:0-20585 GCA_041689165.1 Coxiellaceae bacterium | reverse complement strand
AGAAAAAAGGCGAAGAAGGCTGAGAATACGTCGATAACTATCGCGATAAAATTCATTGCGCCGTAAACCCGCTAATTGTCGCTCAGTTGCCATCTCACGAATTCCCTATCTCTGAAGATCAAAAGCCAATTATTGTAGCAAACTTAGTGGGTCTGTTGCACGCGCTTTGTTGGCAACAAAGGTGAATCTGTTAATCATAGTAACTAACAGGCAAATAGTAGCGAAATCTTATCTCAACGCGACGGTTAGCAGCACGTTGCGAGAAACTACCCCCTTTAACAACTTGTTGTGTATTAGCGCCACCTTCAGCATAAATGAGGCGAGCATCTACAGCTTGATTCCACAATTTAATAGCCACTCGCTGAGCTTGTTTAGTAGTTAACGCCTGTAAATTCAATGCTTCAGTGTCATCATTATATGCGACCACTCTTACTGATACGAGCGTGTAAGTCTTTAACAGTTTGGCAACCTGCATTAATACAGGGCTGTATTTTGAATTCAGGTTAGCTGAATGCGGATTGAATAGTAAATCACTCGGTACGACCACCGCCACTGCATCACCCACTGTAGTTACAGTAACGCCCTGCTTTGCGAGACTCTGGATTAGACTATCTCGGCTGGGAGCGACCGCAGCTTTGCTAGTGCAGGCACTCAACGCTATGCAAAAAACCAAGAGAGGCCAAATAGTTCTTAGTGAAGTCTTTTTAGAAAACAGGCTGAAGCTAAACCGCATCGAGATATCCTTATCGAACTTATGTTTGAGTAGTATCAGTAGTACCTTGAGCTGCTTGCTCTTTTTTAAGCGTAATCGCTTGAATGAGCTGATCAGTCGTCATGGCTAATTCTTCGCCATTCACTAAAGGTTTAATCTCAGGTGGATAAAAAGTGCCTTTTTGCATATCGCTCACCACTTCAAGAGCAATGTTAGTCGCTTGGGCCGCGCTCTTACCGCATAACCGCTCCAGGTATTCCACTTGATCACGCACTTCGTAGCGATTAAGTAAAGATTTACGGAACGAATTAATATCATCGGTTAACACCACTTCTTGCAGGTGACCATTCATATTCATAGGCAAGAAGATATCCAATTGCCCGGGTATACCCTCTTCAACAGGTTGGTCACCCCCTGGTTGGGTGCTTCGAGTCGGCGCTAGTAGCTCGCGATGTAGCTGCATCGCTACACTGCTACGCTCAATTAAATCATTAACCGGCTGGCTATGAATATACTTTACCAATAACCCAATCTCGTCACCTTCCAAGTCTAAATTGAACACATTGGGATTACTGTTCACCACCTTTTCGAAACGACTGAACGAATTAACCATCTTGATCACATCAGAATCTAGAGGCATATCCACTTTTAGATAATGATTTAGATGAAGTTCTTTAACAGTCTTGGGATTAGCATAGAACATTTTGGCACGTACAATTTTGGATTTGAAAAGAATATGGGCCTCACCCTCGCGCTGCTCTTTCAAATCTAATAAATCAATACGGCTACGCTTTTCTAATTTAGCGCTTTTAGAATCTGCGTAATTACCAATCACGCTGCCTGAATCGACTTGGAAGCTATCAACATGAGTGACATAAGCTTCACCGGCAGACTTCATAAAGAAGTCCCAAGTATCAATAGGATCTTCCAGCTTCATACAAATTTTAATATTGGTGTTTGCACCAATTGATGCGGCTTCTTCTTTAGAAGCTTTTTGGAAAGCTGGCAAATCTTGGCCGGCAAAAATTACCGAGAAACCTAAGGAACGCGCTTGTGCAGGCACCACAGCAAAACCTTTTACAGCATAATAACCATACTCATCCAGAATACATAAGAAAGGTGTTTTAGAATTAGTGGGCTTACTTTCAATTAAGTCAGCAAAATTACCCTCAACATCTTCACCTAAACCTGCTGCCATCATTGCTTTTAAAGAAGCAATAATAACTTTACCTAAGTTAGATAATTCATCGGGTGATTTTTCAAGCGCTGGCAAAAGCACAACCAAAATACGACGATTCAGTACTACGTCTTTTAAATCAACTTCCGCAAGTTTCGTTCGCATAATATGACCGTAGGTGTCGGCCAAGGAGGTAAATACACGGGTTAATTGCATGGTAATAAAGCCATGTTGTTCTAATACTTGCGAAACCTGCTTACCCTTTTTTTCAGCATTATAGCCAGGCAAGTTAAAGACATAGTTCTTGATCGGTTCCATAACAGTTTCAGGTAAGCCTTCGAGACTAATGGTATCTTGGCCATCACGAATAAATGCTTTGTCCATCACCATTGCTTCAAGGCGATTTAAATGGAAGTAGTTACGAATGGTATTAGAATCTAACAAGATATTTCCCGCGTCCCGCATGGCCACCAATACTTTCATTAATGCTTCAACGAAAGCAATAGCACGGCCTTTCCACATATCACCATCGGAGCTGGATGAAGAAGAATCCATCATGCTCACAATTAACTGTGACAACATACTGGAAGAACCATTAGAAAAAGGGTTGATAGTATTAGATAAGCGTTTTTCTTGCGGCCCAATAATATCACGGGCACCTGTCATAAAATTAATTAGCAGTAAATCATCTTCGCGCCCCATGGAACGTACCATCGAAAAGATTTTGGCATAAAGTAAGTTGTCACCTTTACCATCCACGTAAATAAAACCGCTGGATTGCAAGAGTGCATTATAAGAAAGTGATATCAATGCTTCGGTTTTACCGCTACCAGTGGATCCAAAAATTAGAACGTGGGTTCGCATATCTTCATTAGCAAACCATAACTCATCACTGGTATCTTTTTCGTTACCAAAAAAAAAGATTCCCCGAGCTACGCTGGGTTTTTTTGAACCCGACTTGTAATCGTTATAATCCAATTGGTGACAATGCAGGGGTAGGCGAAAAGGTAAGGTGATTTTGCGCGTCATATTAAAACCAAAAGCTAAGACGGCGGAAACAAAAGCTAAATCGCTAATGGATGGCATAACAATGCCTGTAACACCACAACTAACAATAAAGCCGGCTGCATAGGTAGGATTTTTAAAAAAATCGGCAAAACGCTGCCCAAAAGTGCGCACATCACGAATGATTTGCTGTTGATTCTGCTCTTGATTAGCGTTTAAGCCGCGTTGTTGAACGACTGCCATGTTTCACCTTCTGCTATGTACAAGGTTTCCTTAATATCTGCTTCCAAACCATCAATAGCCATTTTGATGGTAGGAACGCGCAAGGCACAACCTAGTTTCTTTTCTGCTAACCAGTGTGCGAATAATCCCGCCACTTCAATAACAGCCGTTTGACGGCCCACACTATTCAACATAAACCACAAACGACGATCCAAGGGCTTTAACCATAAAAACTCAGCTGTTGCTAAAACACCATCACTGCGGGCGATCTCTAATAAACGAGCTAACATTGCTCCTACGTACGCATGGCGTGGAATAACCCAAGCTAAGATTCGGCTACTTTGGTATTTACGCAGCTGCTCACGAACACCTGAAAAATTAAGCTTACCATCCGCCGAAGAAGCGGCAATCTGGGATAGTAGTGCATCGGCTATTTTTCGATCTTTGTGTGCACAGGCTAAAAAAATCACTAACAAGGCTTGCACGTGAATAGGTAAGGCATTTAGCCCTCGCCACAAAGGACCAAGCTGCATAACAAAGATGCGTTGTGCAGCAGTCGGAATAACTACCCACGTCAATTTCCCCTGCTGAGGTTCAACACGAATAAGATTGTGTTCTTTACAATAGGTTAGCGGCAATCTGGCAATCGCCCATGCCCCTTTGTCTAAAGGCTGTTTGACTAAATCCAACTTAATAACGGGGGTAATCTGAGGCCAATTTTTATCTTCAACAAGCTTTAGGCTTTCCATAGTATAGACTTTACGGAGATTGCCACCTGAATGCTTGAAGTACAGAAAAAATGCTAAGCCCGCAGAAAAGATGGCCAAAGGATATTTCATCCAGTTGCCTACACTGCCACTGACAGATGCTAAATCTTCGAAACCAACCTGACTCCAAGGTGTTGCAGTAATGTATTGCAGATCAGCTTTTAGTGAGCTCAAATTAAGGGTGGGAAGATGTAGCAAGCCTGCGACTTCATTGATAGTTTTGGCAAAGATATCAATGACAAAAATTTCATAGAGACGAAGATAAAAAACGGCAGAAATAATGGCTTCTTTTTGCTTCCACCATAAGATTAAAACCACACCGAAAACAATTACTAAGGCCCAGAAAAAATTACTACTGGGATCACTTTGATTTTGTTGACCTTGGCGCATATTGAACTTGCCTCCACACTAAGGAGTCTGTTGCACGCTGTTTATCTGGCTGCAAACCCCTAATCCTATACTGAAAAATAATCCCTTATCTAGCCCTTCGTATTTCGAAAGCTATGAGCTCAAGCAAGCATTGTAGTCTATAGCGCGAGTGATCACAAATTGAGCTTAGGATATTCCAGCCCTTTGTGCTAAAAACAATGGAGCTGCTGGTTGATCTAAGCAACCAAAGTTTTACATAGGAGCTAAACGCCCGCTCACAAAGGAATAATGCTTTCCTAAGTGAACGAACTCAAGAATATTGTCTGGATTGACTGCATTGTCCAGTAAACTAAATAAGGGTTGATCTAGGCGGTCTTTTCCCGGTTTCAATGGATTCAAAATGCTAGCTTTCTTGATAGCCACTTTGACATAAGCCTCAGAGCCGGGCATTAGTTTGGCACGAATCGCTCGCACTACTTCTTCTTCATTCTCGTAGACAGGCCTACCTTGCGTGTACTTAGCTAGGGAGCGAAGCTGCTTTTCCCATTTGCCCAAGTCCTGACCTTCACTCTGATAAACTGAAATATATACCACCTGCATATCATCCATGAGTACCACAGATTTGCGTTGCGCTCCGGCCTCTTTTTCGTGCATTTTTTGCTGTAACTTAACGATCTCTTCGCGTGCCTGCTTTAAGGGTTTAGCGGCATTACGTAAAAACAATGAGCCTTCCCAATCACCTGCCCCCAGGAGCTTATCAATAGCTTCCAGAATACTTTCATTGACTTCAGAATAATGCTTTTCGGTTCGGTGTGCCTGCGCGTAGAATCGGTCGAGCAGGGTTTTGAGCTTTTGGCTTTCTGCCTCAATAGACTCAACTAAGCGCTGTTTGTTTTCTTCATCAACCACTTTTTTACGAGAAGTAGCGTCAAAGCTCGTGGTCATAGAATAAGATCACTCTTTAAAAATTGAATAGACGAAAGATGCGTCAAAAATAACATACATCCTCAGTAAAACGTATAGCTGGAATAAAATAGATTATCCTAAAAACGGCAGTTGTAATCGTAGCGATAAGGGCTAATGGGTTGAAGATGCTGGTTTTTTTGAAAATTATTTCGAAAGCGGTAGTCACCGCTACGGTGAGAAATAATTTTCGAAAAAGCCCAGCAGATTCAATACAGTAAAGCTTCGCAGTAGATTGCAACTGCCGTTTTTAGGATTATTAGCTGGTAAAGGGTATCTCTATAAATTACACATTTTAGCTTAACACACGGCGCTCAGCTTTAGAAAACCACAGTTTATATGGGCCAAATGTGGATTTGAGAAAAACAGGCACCCAAATATTAGGACAAAAGAGTCATTTAAAGAGGTGCCCTAAAATCTGATTTAAGTCGATCTAGAACCGAACATACGTGAAGCAGATGAATTAGAGAAATTAGTGGCAGGAATTTCACGTTGGGCTTCAATAACAGGTTGAACAACTTTAATAAACATACTCACACCGTTAGTTAGCTCACGGCACAATGAAGCTGCATCATTAATGTTACTTTGAACCGGTCTGTTATTTAGTGTTAAATTCATTTTCTTAAACCTTATTCTTTGCTAAATCCCTAACTCTAGTCTCAGTATAGGGCTCTAAACTTAAGGAAATCTTAAAACCCTGACTATTGTGGTTATCAAGCAGTATTTAGTTTTAAGCATGAGTATCTTTGCTTAAAAATATTATATGAACAAATAAACTCTAAGTTCAACAGTTATTACATCTATATAAACAAAAAGCCCTGTTATAGAGCTTTTTGTTTAATCTCTAGGACGGCATGCTCACTTTGCTATCCTGCACCAGGCACTCCTGCAGCAGCAGGGGCTGCTGCTTCCGCAGTACCGCCAGCACCACCAGCAGCACCTCCACCTCCACCAGCAGCACCTCCACCTCCACCAGCAGCACCTCCACCTCCACCGCCAGAACCTCCGCCTCCTGGCTTAGGATTTCCATTATTCGCGTCATCATCTTTATTCTTCTTCAGCGCATTAGCTACATTACGTCCGGTGTCGCTAGTGGAAAAAGCATGCTGACCCATAGAGTCGCCAGCCCCTCTACCCATCCCTTGAACTGTAGATTCAATTTGTTGGGCATACTGAGCGGCATGAGAATCAGTTTTAGGACCACCCACCCACGTTAGTATATTGTCCGGTAATATAAATATTAAGGAATAGCACTGTTGAACAATGGTGTAGACAAGCATTGTGAATATAGCCAACAATGCAGGCGTTATGACAATACTGAGTACAAGCTTCCCAGCAACAGTTCCAGTTTGGTAGAACTGAGCGTTAGCTGCCATATTGACGGCGGTTAGAGGTGCCAACATAGGCTGCCCAACATCAGTACCGACATTTCCATATAGGCTGACTATGATTTCGCCATATCCTGTGTTTAAGAGTAGTAAGGCCACGTAAGACAAGATCATTGCAGCGACTAAACCAAGAATCATCAAGACCGGGCGTAAGAAGACTCCTAATAACAACATCAAAGCTTGCTCAGCTCGACCTAAGAAATCGTGGCCTTCTGGATGGGTTAATCCAAAGCAAACTAAAGGAGCGGCCACCATAGCCTCTATCACAGCTATAAACCACCCAACAGTCCCAAATGTAAAGATAATGTAGGGATAAAGGGGAACATAGTAGGCCAACACCAGCCCTATACCGAAAACAGCTGAAATCACTATCAACAGAATGGGTTTCAACCAGTCAAATGCACCAGAAACAGCCTGTCCGATTGGCAATTCAGCTGCACAAATATTAGCTGCGATGTAAACAGCAAATATCGTCGTCATCATAGATAGCCACAAACCCCCAGCAAAGGATAATAAATTAACTCCCAATTGGTGTACAAAAATAATTGGGTTAAGTGCAGCCGTCTGGAACTGGCTCAGTATATTAACTAGGGGCTGGACCCAAAACTGTAAGAAAGCATCAAGTAATTCATAAGGACCGGCACCACCCTGCCCATTGATATTAGGATTTACC
This sequence comes from Coxiellaceae bacterium, assembly GCA_041689165.1. Taxonomy (GTDB): domain Bacteria; phylum Pseudomonadota; class Gammaproteobacteria; order Coxiellales; family Coxiellaceae; genus CAIQCE01. Next base: position 13,309 of record JBDNGR010000060.1, on the reverse strand, counting down.
TGAGACTGAGCAGAATTACGAGACTGAACCCCATAAAATTGGTTGAAAGCAGCCTGAACATCACCTGCTAAATTACCATCGCTTGAAGTTGCTGTAATTGCTTTTTGAGCGCTAGCTACATCAGGATCATTCGTTTGTACGGGGCTTGGAGCTGGAGTGGGCAGATTATTAGCAGCATTACTATACTGGTCATTAAGTAATGAAATATCCCAATAATAACGGCCAGCCATAATCCAACCATCATTTTTTGCCTGACTAATGAATGCGCGATAAGCAGCGGTCGCGCTTGCATTACTTAAGTTACCAATTGGCATCAATAAATTTTGATAGTCCACCATCGCGTTGAGTACGGCGCTGGCACCCGTTTGATTTAAAGTGTTGATATTAATATAGCTAGTGTTGCCGGCTGAACCTCCGCCTTCAACATACTGCGTACAATAACTGCTGTTTTGTCCACCTGCCGTATAATAGCAAGAATACTCTTTAGCCACTTCGGTAAGATCCGCTACCACTTGCTGAACTGCGGCCTGTGCCAAGCTACACTCCATAGGAGCATTGGGGTCGCTGTTACTTGGGTCACATATACCCGATGAGGCACCATGAAGCACCAAGTTCCAGCTTACAGAACCACATTGTGCCGTTGCGGGAGTAGTAGGTTCACCAGGAGTATTATTAAAGCCAGGATAATTTATGCTGTAATTTGTTGGATCAATTTGATAAGCATAACTTACAAAAGCATTAGGGTCTTGTTGTCCACTAGGTGGAGGAGGCGCCATTGAATTCTTAACATTACTTATTTCCATGCAGGTAGCATTAGCAAGGATCGACTGAGCAAGCGCCAACTGACTTGCGTAGTTAGGGTTGCTTGATGTGTCTCCACCACCAGTATAACCTGCATTAGCAGCCGATTGAGCCGGGGGCATATATACCACTCCGCCTGCATTTAGATAGTCCAGCGCCCAACTCCAAGTAGAGTCTGCTAGATTCACCCCTTGAACCACCGCTTCCATAACCACTGATTGATAAGTTTCATAACCAGTAGCCGGAATGGGAATTAACAAAGCCAGGCCTAAAGGAATACGCAATATGGTAAACCAACCTGCCTTTTTATCAGGTCCCATAAAAGATCCCTCGGCAGCTGAACGCAGTACCATGGTAGTAGTGGTATAAGCCACAAACATACCGGCTACCACAAAGACACCTTGGTTAAACTTGTAAAACATCTGGCCCAACATGTCACCAGAAGTGCCATGCAAAACGTTACCAACGGTACCAAAAATTTGCCCTAAATAAGCAATGGAAATATCAGTGGAGGGTGCAGCTGCAATAGTGTTACTTTCATCTGCTAAAGCGAGGCTTGAGAAAAATATAGTAAATAAAGTACTTAATAATCGTTTCATTGAGTATTTCCTCGAAATAGAGCAGAAAGCCAATCTTTAAAAGTACAACCCAGGCGATGTTCTTTCATTTGAAAATAGTTAAAGTGTTCTCTAAAAGTGAAAGAAATAAAAACCAAAACTAGCACCCCGTTAAAAAGTGCTGTCTCGTAATGTTTTCCTAACAACAGGAAAAGAGAATAAATTGTGACGACTATCAAGCAAAGCAGGTAAACAATAAAAGCCCTAAAAGAGTTGCGTGTACGCCTGTTAAGCTCTTGCTCAGTAATACCATTTTGCGCCATTAATTCTTCGAAACTTTGAAGCTGTCCCTGAGGGTCTGTTTTGGAATTTGTCTGCTTAGGTTTTAGATCCTTATACATGCCATAAATAGCATTGGTTGATTGCTTCAGATTATTGAACCCCATCCATTGCTTAAAATTGAGATTAGAGGCCAAACTTTTCTTAGTTGTATCTAAAAAACCCATGAGCACCTTCCTCCATCGTAATCACATTATTTTAGTGATCACTTATATTCATCCTGAGAACTGACCATGTGCTAGTATATGATGGATTGCTCAATTTGCAATCAAATTACAAACAGCCCCAATCGCTCCTACTCTACCCCGCTGCTCTGTGAGAAATCTCTCACGAGATTAATTCCCCAGCTCAATAGCCTTCCTTTTTTTAGCAGTTTTTTTTAGCTTTATGGTGTATTCTTTTTAGCGATCAGAAACTTTAAGGAACAAAGTATGCCGGATTTGAGTCACCAAGCTGTTCATGAGTTTTGGAAGAGTTATCAAGACCCCACGATTTACCGTGTTATTAGCTTTATGGAAGGTGTTGAAGATTGGACAGCTGACAGCAATCCTTCTCTCGAGTCAGCACTAGGACGTCTTGGTGAAAGCTTGGAAGATATCGGTAATATTGATCTGCAACAGGAAAGTCAATTTATTAATCTAGGCGCCAGCCTTAAAACCGGTCGCTGCTTACGCTTACTCATGTGCTTGGATATGGCCTACCCTGGAGCTGCTGCTAAGGTGCTCATGCATGCCGAAGAAACGACTCAATACGATGAAGACACAGCCGGAATTTTTTTACGCCGTAATATCGTATTTGAACGTCTACGCCTGCTGAGTCGTGTTTTCGCCCAAGAGCGTCTAAAATTAGTAATAAAAGCTTTAGAGGAAGGAGACTATGAATAGAAAACTCTATAATTCAATCAGGACGATTGGCCTAGGTTTAGTGCTGGGCACAAGCAACCTAGCATTGGCTGCCGCTCCAAGCCCAAGTACTTGCGCGAGCTTAGTATCGATGCAAGCCAGCTATAAAAACTGCCAAGCAAATGCTGCGACAATCAGCCAATGCATTCAAAATAATCTAGCTTCACAAATCCCAAGCAGCTCCGGCAGCATTAGCTCGCAACTCCAAGCGGCTAGTAGCGCTTCACAAAGCTTGACAAAATTAGATTTTCAATGTCAGTATTTACTAGCCTATGGCTCACAACCACCTGTATCAAACAGTGGTCCGAACTCAAATGGCGGTGGCTTGGGCATTCACTTAAAGAAAACGCTCGGCTTACCCACTCAGAATAGCTCGGCAGCAGCCACTCCACCTTCTAACAGCAAACTTGCACAAAGCAATCAAGCAACGCAACTAAATAACATTAAACCCGTGGCGCCACCTGCCAGCAAAGCGAATTCGAATAAAGACGATACTAATTCAAACTCAATCAATTGGTTTTAATAACAAGGAACGAGCATCATGAAAATGATAATGAAAAAATCTAAAATCATAAACAAACTTTCTTTAGCTACTTTAAGCTTTATTTTGAGCACCCTTATGCTTCCTTTGAACGGTTATGCTCAAAGCAGCGATCCTGCCGGTAGTGATGCTGATTTGATTCAAGCGATTCAAAATTTAGCCACTGAAGTCAGCGCGTTAGCCACAGCAGGTGCTAATACCTTAAGTGATGCTGTTTATCAGTTTGACCAGAACCTTCCTGGTATTGTGCAGGGCAATTCTACGAATGGCACCCTACAACCCCAAGTCGTGGCCAATACCACCACTCAAAGCTTGGCTAATATTAAATCGTCGCTAATTGTTTATCCGCAGCAAGTGATTCCACCTAAAACTACGCCGGTTAATCAGATCCAGGCTCTGACTTATGGTGTACCGGCTAGTGATACACTGTACTCGCCTAATGACCCGCAAATAGCCGTATTTAATGCCAACCCTCAAGCAATGCCTAATAATGACAATTATTTCGATATTAATTCATTGATTGGTCCCGACGGCTACACCAGCGACCAACAAACGGCAGCACAGTATTACATAAACTACATAAGTGAAAACTATATCCCTCTGGGCAGTACTTTGAGTCTGAAAGCGCTCGCTAGCCTTAGTTATCCTGCTTTCGTCAACTTTCAGCGTAACAATACTGTTTACCAAACCTATCAAGCCGGCGTTCGATCTTATACGGCGCTCGAGTCAGTGGCCTTAAGCAACTACAATCAGCTCATGACTGAGCGTACTGTGCAACAAGCTTTAGGCACTACTATTGGCATGACGATCCCCACTGCTAATGGCTTGCAACCCGTCAGCGATGCCAGTCCTTTACAAGTACAGGAATTTATCGCGACTCACCGCATCAATAACCCACAATGGTACAAAGACATGGCCGCTGGCTCACCGTTTACCGTTCAACGTGAAAGTTTATTTGTCTTGGCAGAAATTGAGGCGCAATTACAGCAATTACATGCGGATAACGAACGCCTATTAACCACCTTGTCGGCATTAGAATTGGGAACCGCGCTTAGCCAGAAGACTCAGCTACAGATTCAAGAAACTAATGTTAATTCTGCTATTCAGGCAGCCACAACGAGTGATAGCACTGCTAACAGTCCCGCTGCCTCTCCACCACAATAAGTCATTAGCAAGAAGTGGCGCAATGCGCCACTTCATCTTTGTGTTAGCCCATCATTTTTGAAAATATCCATATTAATTTAGCTCAAAATCATTCAACTATTTTTGTTTTTTGGCTTTTTTAAAGCTAGCTTAAACAAGCTGAATCCGCTGGCAAGTACAGCCAGCAAAAAGTAAATGAAGCTCGGAAGTGCATACACAATAGCCAGCAACCCAAATAACAAAGACCCGCCAATGAGATAAGTGTACAAAAGTCCTGTACCCATCCGTATCCACTTGATCACATAATTCTTCTGGCTGCGATGTTTGGGTTCATCAGCAGGCACGTACAGCTGCATTAGAACTAATAGCATATCCGTACTTCGGCTAAGCAAATAAAGTAAAGTCAAAGCCGCTAACGCACTCAAAACCATAGTCACTGTGATTGAAATCTCACCCACAAAATAACTAATCAAGTATGCCAATAGAGGAAAGATTAAAGCAGCTATAACCAATTCTATAAGCCTGCGGCCTCGAGAGATATAGGCTAGAAAAACACCGCCTACCACAGACCATGAAAGCGCGTAGAGTGCGATACTCAACACAGCAATCGTCTGTAGTGGAGCTCCCTGTACTAACCACTGCGGTAAAGTGGTGAGATGCTTAGGTGCTTTATCAAAAACAGTGGCACCAAAGAGCAACAACGCAACTAACAAAGTGGCTGCCACACAAAGTACCTTAAAGACAGACCAGTCACGCTTCAACAAAGTTTCAAAAAAACGGGTCCCCAAGCGACGGTGAGTCATTACGACTAAAATAATTGTGAGCACCAATATGTTTTCTACATTTAAGCCTGCTAAAAGCGATAAACCAAAAATCTGCGCCGCCAGGTAGTTTAAACATAGCGCAAGCAACATAAAGGTACTAATAATGGCCAAAACCGTGTTGAGACGAGCACACATATTTGCGGTAATACCGAGGGTTTGAGTAGGCGTGCTTCTAAAAAGAGGGAACATTAAGGTGCACAATGAAGCATCTTTATTTTGATAATAAGCATAATAAGCGAACAGGCAAGCAAGGCTTACCATGCAGCCCCATGGAAATAAGGACCAGTGTAAAATCCACTCACTACTTAAAACAGTTGAGCCCAAATTTAATTCCGGTTGAACCAACTGAAATAGTTTACTTAAACCTGCGACCACAAGCAGAACGCTAAGCTCAAAAAGCCAGATTAGACCGAGCCATGACCAAAATTTAAAACGTATTGCCTCACGAGTTGCTGCTAAAGGCTTTCGCGCAATCGGCAATAAACAAATGAATAGCAAAAAAAGTATGAAAACAGCGTGCAAGGGATATAAGCGCAACACCCATTCAGGGTAATAACGCCCAATGACGAAATCCATTATCAAGAAACCAGGAATAGCGACGAACTGTAAGAGCAGATTAGGTTTAACTTTTTGCATAAGATAAAAGTTTTATGACTGGCTTTTAAATAGGTGCCGATTGCGCCATTATTAATTTGTATACTCGTTCTGAGATAAGTCCTTCTTTGAACTTAACCTCTACATCAGCTTGCATCGTATGTCCTGACTCCATCAATAGCTTACGAGTCGTAGCGGTGATCTCATCCGGATTGCTATCTAACAGATAGTCACGCAATTTTTCAGTAAAAACCATATATTCACGTAAAGCCACACGCTTGCCATCCACCGCAGGCACTAGACGTTGCCAAATGATGAGGCGCATCGTCTCAATAATATCGATCGTGGTTCCTAAGCGTTCATCCTCTGGAAAACTACCTACTAGACGTCGCACTGTTTCTGCCACACCATTACTGTGTAAGGTGGTGTAGACAGGATGCCCTGTCATGGCCGCCTCTAACACCGCACTGATTGTATCGGCATCGCGTGCTTCACCTACTAAGATTAAACGTGGCTTACGGCGCAAAGCATTACGCACCCCTGCGGCAAAGCTGGGTAAATTTCGTGGAATTTCTGACTGGCTAATGATAGCTGTAGGCGTTTCAATTGAATCATAAACAAATTCAATTGGAGCTTCATAGGTCAAAATTTTACGGTTACTTTCAGGGTCTTCGGCAATATGACGAATAATAGAAGCGAGCAAGGTGCTCTTACCCGAACCAGTAGACCCTGTCACATAAACCACACCATCGTCAGGTGCAATTGCTTCTAGCATGTCGGCTGGTAAATTTAGCTCAGCGATCTCGGGTGGGGTTGAAGGAATGACACGAAAAGTAATTTGTAAACCTTCATGTCCATCCACATGACAACCTGTACCATTAACACGATAACGGTAACGTTCGTTACGAGTGGGACGAATTTCATAATGCGTATCAACATCCTCACCACGCATTACCTGTAGAGTTCCATTTGGCCCATAAACCGCATTCAGTAACTCACTCACTTCAGTATTAGATAAACGACGGCGAGTCAGCGGATAAAGGCGACCATAAATTTCCGCCATAATGGGATAGCCGGTTTGCACGGTAATGTCAGAGGCTGAGGCTTTATTGCTATAAACCAGGAGTTCATCGAGGTTTTTTGGTTCGAAACGAGGTGGCTCTTCCTGCAGTAAATAACTTTCCAAAGATCTACCCATCGAAGCTTGACTCGCTCGGGTTAACTGGATTTGGGTTGTCTGGTTTAGTAATCACCGGTCGCCATTTCTTAGCATCCGGTTGTAATTCAGAATTACCTGTAATTCGAATGATTTGATCATCAATTCGAATCTGGTGCGAATCGCCTGTTATACCAAGGTCTGCTCTAGCCACAAATGGGGCGCTCACCATATGTTGCGATAGTAATTTGCGATATAAAACCATACCAACAAAATCTCGCTTTAAACGAGCTAGGTTAGCAGCGAAAATGGCATCAGCTTGCTGTAAACCACGCTGCCAACCTTCTTTTAGGTATTGATTCCAAATCATACTTTCGGCTTGTGTACGGGGTAATAAACTGTGTTCGGGAAGATTTGGTTTTTTAAAGTTCAACCAAAGATAAGTACGCCAGGTCGGTGGTGTGGTTACAAGACGCGCCGGTGCTACAAGCTCGTAAGTTTTATTAGCTAATCGAATGGTATTGTCATCAGCTAGATTCAAAGTTTGGTTAGATTCTACCAAAACGGGGGGTAATACATTGTTATTGATCAATAACAGGTTGAAATCAAAAATATGATCAAGATAGATACTTTCTGATTGCAGAGCATTGTTAATATGCTCAGCTTGCCAAGCCAAGGCTCCTTGCGCGCCCAGCGTCATTGATGTTTCACGCAGCGCTTGCTGCTTGATCGGGTTAACAGTTTCAGAAGATATAGGCATCTGGCTGATATCCACGAATCCGATCATGGCTTGAGGAGTTTTGTTGGCGCAACCTAATAAGCTTAAGCTAACGCAAACCAGGAATACTTTGAGTTTCATTCCTCGCCTCATTTTAATAATAACGAAGCTCAATAACACGGGTAGCAGCAGATCGACCAGGATAAACGACAATACTGGCTTTGTTTTGGGCTTGGAAGGTCACATTACGCAGAATATCTGCTAAAGGTTCATCCTGAGCATCAACAGCAACAAGAATAGGGATCGCAGGCGGAACACCTAATACCTTTAATTTGTAATGGGCCGCTGTGGCAATCTTACTGAGCAAAGGCTCGATAGGCCCATTCCACGAAATAGAGCTCATCTGCTCCATACCTAACTGTTTTGGATTAACAGGAGCGGCCATCTTAATTTTGGGATGGGTCGCAATTTTAATTGCGGATAGTTCTTGCAATGATTTATCAACGGAAGCTGCAGCTTCTGCCAATTGAGCCTGGGTATTTTTATCAACCGCGGTAACCGGAGCGCTATCAGTCGTGATATAGGCGTAGTTGATGTTTTTGCTTTGGCAGCCTGCTAGTAGGATTAGTGAATATAAGCCTACATGGCTAAGAAGTAATTTGATGTTTATCATTAGGCAACTTATCCGTAAAATTTATCCTGAAAAATACATAATCCCTATGAAAATTCAGCACTAAAAAGCGCCTCGTATTGAAACAAGAACCACCGACCCTGTCAATCAATAAAGCAACAGTTCCCGCTGTCTTCAGCATGAATAAATGATAAAGCAGTATCTGACTTGACCGGTACTGCTAAAATTAGGCTATAATCCTAAAAATAGCAGTTAGTATCATAGCAAGCGGTCTGAGCTTGATAAAGGAAGAACCATGCGACAAATTAATCCCGATGCTCACTGGCGTGACTCAGCCAGAACGATTAAATTTTTTATCTGGGATGCTACGGCTGTTTTTCCCTTTGTACTTTTTCTTATGCATGCCAGATGGTGGACTTTTATCACTTCATTTTTAGCCATGGTTTTTTTCACAATCTTAAACCGATTCGGTTTTACTCTGCCTGTGTTCGGACGTTGGCTACGAACTGCCGTCGCCGGTAGCCGTAAGTACGCCATCCCTTGGTGGATGAAATAACAACGAAACTAGAGGGACCTCATGAATATCAGTAAGAAACTGGCTCTAATTGCCAAAAATGTTGGCTGCACTTTTATGCTGAAAGGGCGAGAAATCACCCTCAATGAAGTTTTTTCAGAATTAGGTTTACTGCCAGGCATCGCTAAACGCGCTGATCAACTAGCCTCTCTCTGCTTTGGATATGGCATTGGCGCAAGCTTCGAGGATACTGAAAATGCCATTTTGGGTGTCAAAGTGAGCTTCGATGAATTCACACCTGATGTACTACGTTTGATGTGCTTGGTGGATGTGTTGTTTGAACTGATCAAAGGCAGCCCTTCTCGCTCACAGGTCTCGCTCGATGAATTGCTCTACGACTAGCACTGCACTTCATCATAGCTCCATTTTTCATGATGCTCGCTCAACTTTGTTCGAGCGGAACTTCTTGAAGAATCCAGTGATAGTAATGCTTTAACGCTTCTTCCAATGCGGTGAATTTTTCATCATAGCCAATGCGACGCAATGAGCTGATATCAGCCTGAGTAAAGCTTTGATAAAATTCTTTTAGTTTTTCAGGAAATAGGATGTATTCGATTTCACCACTACCGTGTAAATGAGTAAGTATGCGAGCAACATCATTGAAACTGCGTGCTTGCCCCGTTCCTACATTATAAATGCCTGATTGTGCTTTAGCATTATTTAAAAACCACAAATTTATTTTTACGACATCATCCACATAAATAAAATCACGCAGTTGCTCACCATCACCATAACCACCGCTACCCACAAATAACTTCACCGTATTATGCAAGCGCAGCTGATTAGTTAAATGAAAGGCAACACTGGCCATTCCACGCTTATGCTGTTCGTGCGGACCAAATACATTAAAGTAACGCAAACCAACCACAGGTGCTGTAAAGCGTGCTTGTAAATTCAAAACATACTGATCAAATTGCCATTTAGAATAACCATAAACATTTAGGGGCTTCTGTTCGCGAGCTGCATCATCAAATACTTCGCGAGCACCATATACCGCAGCACTTGAAGCATAGATAAAAGGAATTTTTTTATCCAAACAATAATGTAATAATTCTTTGGAGTAATCATAATTATTATGCATCATGTAGCGGCCATTCCACTCAGTAGTCGCAGAACAAGCGCCCTCGTGAAATATAGCCTCAATCGGCTCAGCAAAATCGGCTCTTTGCTTAATTTTGCTTAAGAAATCCTGGCAATCTTGATAATCGTAAATTTTGTAAGGAGCAAAATTACTAAATTTCTTGCCATCGGTGAGATCGTCAACTACTAAAATATCAGAGCAACCTTGTGCATTGAGCCCTTTGATAAGGTTACTGCCAATAAAACCGGCGCCACCTGTTACTACAATCATTGAGCCTCCCTAATTTTCTTAACCAAGCCTGTTGTTGAACAACCCTCCTTAAAATCAAGAATAATAACTTTACCACCATTCTCAATCACGGCTTTCGCCCCGGCAATTTTTGCCGGCTGGTAATCACCACCTTTCACCAAAATATCGGGTAACACAGCTTCAATTAAAGCTTGCGGTGTATCTTCATCAAACTCCACTACCGCATCTACAGCCTCTAGAGCCGTTAAGATTTGCATACGATTTTCCACAGCATTCAAAGGACGGTTCGCACCTTTTAAGCGCCGCACAGAATTATCGCTGTTAACCGCCACAATCAAACGCGTACCAAGATTTTTTGCTTGCTGTAAATACTGCACATGTCCCGCATGTAAAATGTCAAAACAGCCATTGGTCATGACAATGGTTTCACCGTGCGCTTTAACCTCCGCTACCATCGCCACTAATTGCCCTGGTGTCAATATTCCACCCTTATGACTGTATTCATGGCGAATAGCTTGCTGAAGCTCAGAGATACTAACCGTTGCAGTTCCAAGCTTAGCAACGACTAAGCCTGCTGCTAAGTTCGCAATAGTAACAGCATCAATAAGACTTGAGCCTGCAGCAAGACTTGCTGCCAAAATACCAATTACGGTATCACCCGCACCAGACACATCATAAACTTCTCGCGCAAAGCTTGCGATATGAACTGCAGGGGCATCTGCCTGAATCAAACTCATGCCATCCTTACCGCGTGTAATCAAGAATGCGTCTATTTCGTAAGTTTGCATTAATTCTCGAGCGCGCTTCTCAATTTCTGCCTCATCTACACAAAGTCCCACGACCGCCTCAAACTCCTTCAAATTCGGTGTGATTAAAGTTGCACCTCGATAACAAGCAAAATCACTTAACTTCGGATCTATTAGTACTGGGATATTCTGTTGCCGGCTTAATGCAATTAATTCCGGTATTCGATTTAAGGTGCCTTTTGCATAATCCGATAAGATCACCACCTGCGCTTGTGGCAAATGCTGCTTAAATTGAGCTAATAATACCGCTTCACTCTCTGCGTTTCTCAAAGAGTTTTGCTCGAAATCCAAGCGCAGCAATTGTTGATTTTGACTTAAGACTCGCAGCTTAGTAATAGTTGAAGAGTGTTTTAACCTAAGCAAGAAAGGACTCACCACTGCTTTTAATAAATGCTGTTCTAGATCATCTGCCTCGGCATCATCACCAACAAGTCCAATTAAATCAACATTTGCACCCAATGCCGCAATATTTAAAGCCACATTAGCAGCTCCTCCTGGACAGGTTTTCATCTCGTGCACCCGAACTACCGGGACTGGCGCTTCTGGCGAAATACGTGAAGTATCACCATACCAATAACGATCCAGCATGACATCACCACACACTAGAACTCGAGCTTGATTAAAGGTAGGTAGCTTAAGCGTTGCAAGCATTTGATCAAGCTTCCTCTAATACATATTGAGTTGAACAATATGGGCATTCAATTTCGCCATTTGGACTCTCTTCAATAGCCAAATACACGCGAGGGTGCGCGTTCCATACAGCTTGATCAGGGTATGGGCAAGCCAAAGGAAGATCATGGAGACTAATCGTTTGTGTTCGCACTGAACAGGCTACTTGTTTATCTATCATTTCTATTGCCGATGAGTTAAAGCACGGGATTTTAACATGGGTGAGTAAGGCCATACTATATCTCTCGACCCTCAATATGCGAGTTGTAAGCTCCATCTTGAGCTCGCATTAGCCCGCTTCCTCAATCACAAAAGCTCGAAAGAGCCCAACTATTCCTTTGCTTTTGCGGAATGTCATCGGGCCACTGCTCGCAAGCTGAAACTTAAAACTTTGCATCTCGAGCTACGATGGGTATAGACATTACACTACAAAATGGCACTGAAGCCCAGCAGGGCATAGGTGAATGAATGAGTTTTCAAATAATTGATAAATTCACCAGTGGCTAGGTCAATATCTTTAATAAAACGATTATGCGTAGTCGTGTGCCCTGCATGCCTTCTAAACATGTTCTTGGGGATACTCCTCGGGTGAGTAGAGAGGGAAATAAATCGTTTCAATAGGTTTGTCCGCCTCAATAAATTTTTGTACCTCAGAACCTCGATGCCAACCTGCTCCATCCCAAAAAATTAATAGTTTTTTAGCTGGATAAGCTTTTCGAAGCTCTTGCAAACACTCCACCGTGATAAACATGTTTTGCCGCTCTTTTTTGTAGGCATGGGCTTGTCCTATTTTAATATCCAGAAAACCATAAATACTTCAATTTATGTTCTTATTAGACATTTCAATTTTTGGGTATTCACCTAACTTTTGTGTCTATTTTAATTAGACCAGGTCACGATTATCATGAGAGAAAAACACTAAGTCATTCTTCAGCACGCTCATACCGTCGCCTCTGCTTATTTTTTTACTATATTGGCTAATGCTTGCACCCACAATGGATGATTATTAATACAGGGAACAAACAAAAAGGTATTACCGCCTAACTTTTTCCAATCTGCGCGCGCGCGTATATTAATTTCTTCTAAGGTCTCTAAACTATCTGCAACAAATGAGGGACAAACAATCGCCACATTTTTAATGCCCTTCTGACATAGCTCAGGTAAAACAAGATCGGTATAGGGTTTAATCCAAGGTGTACGACCTAAACGTGACTGAAATGCAACAGTATATTGATCTGAGCGCCATTGTAATTTTTCTGCAATGCGTGCAGAGGTTTCGTAACACTGCGCTCGGTAACAAAAAGCGTTGTTTGTATCGATGGCTGGACAAGCTGCCCTATGACTGCAACTCGCTTGGCAGTTACTTTTAGTATATGGCGCTCGGGTAAGCCATGATAACTTAAGACGAAATGCTCTATGCTTTTATCCGCCATTGCACTTTTCAAGACAGCGACATAGGCATCAATAAAACCGGGGTGATCATAAAAATCATTTTTACAATAAAGCTCAGGTATGTTCCATTGCTTAGAAACCTCTAGTAAAACAGCTTCAATCGCTGAGCCTGTCGCGGCAGAAGAATATTGTGGGAACAACGGAATAATCATGATCTGGGTGCAAGCTTGCATGCTTGCCAATACATTGGGAATGCTTGGATTACCGTAGCGCATTGCTAACTCGACTTGATACTCTACACCCAATACATCGGCTAACGCATTTTTGAGGTT